>CAYGKE010000010.1:0-48785 GCA_964350465.1 uncultured Hyphomonas sp. | reverse complement strand
GGCCGTCGGCTATCTGCATGATGCGATCTACACCAATATGATCATGGCGGGCTATGCCTGGCAGAAGGGTCAGGTGCCGGTCTCGCTGCGCGGCGTTTATCGTGCGATCAAGCTCAATGGCGTCAAGATCGAAGACAATATGGGGGCCTTTGATCTTGGACGAATTGCGGCAGTGGATCCCAAGCGTTTGGAACAGGGCAAGAATCCGCGCGGCGCGGTTGAGGAAAAGAGCCTCGACGACCTGATTGAGGACCGGGCGGAACGTCTCGCCCTCTACCAGAACGAAAAATACGCGCAGTCTTACCGCATCGCCATCGCCAAGCTGCGCAATGCCTGTGAGACCAATAGCCTGGATGAGCGCCTGGCGCGGGCGGCCGCGCTCTATGGCTTCAAGGTCATGGCCTATAAGGACGAGTATGAAGTTGCCCGGTTGTGGACCGACGGCAAGTTCGACAAATATCTCAGCAAGATGTTCACCGGCGGGAAAATCTACTTCCACCTGGCGCCGCCGCTATTCTCGAAAAAGGATGAGAATGGCCATCTGCGCAAGAAGACCTATGGCGCCTGGATGCACTCGAGCTTCGAATTCTTGAAAAAATTCAAATGGCTACGCGGCACATTCCTTGACCCGTTTGGCTGGACCGAAGAGCGCAAAGCCGAGCGTGCCCTGCGCGATGCATACTTTGCTGACCTTGACCGGATGATGGAAGAGGTGACGCAGGACAATTACGAGGTCGCGATCGCGATTGCTGAATTGCCGGACAATATTCGCGGCTATGGCCATGTCAAAGAAGCGGCGATGGAGAAAGCTGCGGCGCAGCGCGAAGAGCTGTGGGCAGGCTGGCCAGAAGGCAAGATGCCGGTTCAGAAAGCGACCTTGCTCTCGACGGTCTGATCGCCGGGCCTTAGACCTCTTCGACAATCACCTCGGTGACGCCGGGCGTGGCCTCAAGTGCCGCCAGCTCCGATTCCAGCGCCTCTGACGATATCTCACGGGTTGCGCGCATTTCGTTTCCGCCCGCATCGATGCTGATAATTGTCAGGCGCAGTGGGCGCTCCTCGCCGTCCATGACGCCGTCAGCGGCGCGGACCGTCAGTTCGCCGACCTTGTAGACGCCCTTGCCGGCATAATAGACGGTTTTGCCAGCGATCTTTGCGCCATTATAGAGTCCCGACCCGACCACAGACACGGCAGTTGCCGCAAGGCATCCGCCCAGGCCCAGCGCCGCGATTGGGACGATCAGGGCCTTCATGTGATCAGATGTGCGCTGTTTCAACCAGCTGGCCCCGGATTGTAGGCCAGAGATTCGGCCGATTGCCCGGCCCCGTACCCAACTTCGCAGAAGACAACACGGTCACCGACAGATCGGTCCGTATCGGCGAGGCACGATCCCCAGACATCCTCATAGCCATCCTGCTGCATACCGCCCCAGGTTGAGACCAGCTTGCGCTCCGGATCAGCAACAAAGGCAAGGTTGATTGGTTGGGCACGTTTGGCGCAGGTCGCGCCATCAATGTTCAGCAAATAGAGCTGACCGCTTTGGCGCTGGAGCGCGGCAGCCTCTTCATCCTCGATATCAGCGGCGCGATAATCGGTGCCAACCCGTTCGGCAAGTTCACAAAGAACAGACAGAGAGACACCGTCAAACTTCTGGCCAGCCAAGGGGGTTTCCTTGAATTGAATAGGTGCCGGCTCAACCGCCAGCGAACATCCCGAAATCAACAGACCAAAAACAACTGCGCTGTATTGCACCCGCCAGCACCTCCACTCTACAGAAAGTTTAGATAGCCAAGCCTGCGCGCGGTGAAAAGCGGTGATCGCGTTTATGACCTGATTGTTAGGAAGTGGCGCGTATCAGGGCATCTTCGATCAGCTGCGCGGTTTCCTCGACACCATACAGCGCAATGAAGCCGCCAAAGCGCGGGCCTTGGCTCTGGCCGAGGAGCACTTCGTAAAGTGCCTGGAACCAGAGACGCAGATTCTCGAACGCGTGTTCTTTGCCGACCGTGAAGGTCAGGGTCTGCAATTCGCCCTGATCAACAGGTCCGTCCCAGGCCCGCAGGCGTTTCGCCAGGTCCGCCATCGCGGCCCGCTCCTGATCGGTTGGCGCGCGATAGGTCTTGGTCGGCTCCACAAAGTCGCGATAGTACGCCATGGCATAACCCGCGAGGCGGTCGAGCAAGGGCTGGGTCTCAGGCGTCGCGCCGGGCGCATAGCGGCTGATAAAGCCCCATAGCTGCTCACGGGTTTCCGGGTTTGCGGCGCTGACCAGATTGAGCAGCAGCGCGAAGCTGACCGGCGAAGTTTCCGCGGGCGGGTTGCCGCCATGAATGTGCCAGACCGGGTTTTCGACCTGGCGCTTCGGCTCCTCGTTAGGGAATTTCTCCAGAAAGGTCAGATACTCATCGACGGCCTTTGGAATGACGTCGAAATACAGCTTCTTCGCCGCGCGCGGCTTCTGGAACTGAAACAGAGACAGGCTTTCCGGCGTGGCATATTTCAGCCAGTCTTCAACCGAGATGCCATTGCCCTTGGTCTTGGAGATTTTCTGCCCCTGCTCGTCGAGGAACAGCTCGTAGACATATTGCTGCGGCGGTTGAACACCGAGGATGCGGCAGATCTTGGAGTAGATCGGCGCATTGTCCTGATGGTCCTTGCCGAACATCTCGAAGTCGACGCCCAGCGCCGCCCAGCGCATACCGAAATCAGGTTTCCATTGCAGCTTGGTGTTGCCGCCAGTGACGGCGAGGGTGACATCTGTGCCGTCCTCATCCTCGAAAGTGATCGTCCCGGCTTTTGGATCGGTCGCCTTCATCGGCACATAGAGCACCCGGCCCGTGGTCGGTGAGATCGGCAGGAAGGGGCTGTAAGTCGCCTGACGCTCGGCACCGAGGGTCGGCAACATCACAGCCATGATCTCATCGAACTTTTCCAGCGCTCGCAGCAACATCGGATCGAATGTGCCGTCTTTATAGCAGGTCGTGGCGGACAGGAACTCATAGTCAAATCCGAAGCCATCAAGGAATGCGCATAGCCGCGCGCCCATATGCTCACCATAGCTGTCATGTGCACCGAAAGGATCCGGCACAGCGGTCAGCGGCATTTGCATATATGTCTGAAGCGCGTCCGGGTTCGGCACAGTTGGCGGAATTTTCCGCATCCCGTCCATGTCATCCGAGATGCAGATCAGTTTGGTTTCATAGTCGCCGCCGGTCAGCGCCTCGAAGGCCGTCTTGACCATGGTTGTGCGCACCACTTCGCCGAACGTCCCGATATGCGGCAGACCGGAGGGTCCATAGCCGGTTTCGAACACCACCGGCCCTTGTTTCGGTTTGCCTTGCTTCTCCATATTGCTCAGGCGTTTGAGCAAAGCGCGCGCCTGCTCGAAGGGCCAGGCTTTCGCCTCTGCTGCAAGAGTGGAGAGTTCGCTCATCTATCGGCTCCTTGATTGAGGGCGGGAGGTAACACCGCTAGCGACCCTGTCAAAGGGCGATTCAGATATCGAAGCAAATATGCGTAAAAAATATTTGACATGTCAAAAATGTTTGACTATATGAGTGTTAGAAATTTTTGACACGCGGAGAAGACAATGCCGTTTCGGGAAAAGACAGCATGGGCCATGATGATGGTTCTGATTGTTGGAGGCCTTTACTATTTTAATCTGGTTGTGAGCGCGTCACGGGTGCTGGGATCGACATCTCCTCCTGTGATTGGCTTCGTCATTGCTTATGTGGTGCTGATCGTCGTGGCGTCCGTTGTGTTGATGGTTGCCCTGGCTGTCTCGTCTCCGAATGATGCTGATGCACCAGCCGATGAACGTGAGCGGTTGATCGAAGACAAGGCTGGCCATATTGCCGGGTCCATACTCGGGATCGGTGTATTCGCTGCCATGCTGCACTATGCTTGGCGGGCTGATGGTAACCTCATGTTCCATATTGCTTTAGGAAGCTTGATGGTCTCACAAATCGCCGAGTACGCACTGCAAATCTGGTTCTATCGGCGGGGTGCTTGAGTCATGGCGCTTTGGGAAAAGACCTATTGGGTCATCGCCGTTTCGATCGTGATTTCTGGTGGTTACTATTTTTCAAATGTTCTGCGAGCCTCGCTCGAACTTGGTGCGATTGTACCGCCGAATGTGACTCTTTTTATCACATATATCGCCATCCAGGTGATATTGGCTATCACCGGTATCATAGCTGTAACGGTAATAGATCGCATGCGCGAAAGTGAGGATACTGAAGAGCCTTTTCTGGATGAGCGCGACAAGATCGTAAAAACAAAATCTGAAGCTGGTGCGGGCCATGTCACAGCCACGATTGTGGTGATTGCTTTGCTTGCCTTCTTTCATCACGGCGATGGCAACCTGTTGTTCCATTCCGTTCTGGCCGGGCTGATGCTGGGAGAAATGGCCCGCTGCTTGATGCAGATCATAAGCTACAGACAGGGCGTTTAGTGATGGCCAAACGACCGCCTATCACCAACCGTGTGAAAGATTTGCGAGAGGCCTATGGCAATATGAGCCAGTCCGCCTTGGCCAAAGAAATAGGCGTGACCCGCCAGACAGTCATCGCGATTGAGCAAGGCAAGTATTCGCCCAGTCTGGAAAGCGCCTTTCGAATTGCCCGCGTCTTCGGGGTCGGGCTGGAGGATGTGTTTGGCTGGGAGGGCGACTAGGTCCGCCTACATCCCGCGCATGTGGTCCTGTTCGAACGGAAAGGCCGAGACGGCGAGGGCGGCGGCGCGGGCGTCTGGACAAGCTGAGAACTTGCCTTGTTTTGCTTCTGGCAGGCGCGATGCGATCACGGCCATGATCTGGTCGCCGAAAGCATCAATCGCTTCGCGCTTCGCCACCCCTTTCACGCCAATCACCGGCGCCGGAATGGGTGGGTGATAGATCACCTTGACCGGGGTGCGGGGCCAACCCAGCAGGGTCTCGGCGCCGATAATGCTCACCGGGACGACGGGCGCGCCGCTGTGACTGGCGAGATAAGCGACGCCGGGGCGAGCGGGGCGCAGGACTTCCGCCCAATTGCCGCCTTCGGGGAATATGCCAATCACGCCATCCTGCTCAATCACTTGCAGCGATGATCGCAGTGTTGAGCGTGCGAAGCCGCCACGGATCGCCGGGATGATACCCCAGAGACGCGGGAAGATATTGGTCCAGATCGGCGCGTGAGGCCGAATATTGCCGCCAATAAACTCGGTATGGCGCGGGCTGGTGGCGAGGATCAGCGGCGGGTCGACAAAATTGAAATGGTTGGGTGCGAGGATAATCGCGCCGGTCCTGGGGACGTTTTCGCGGCCTTCAACCTCGATCTTCCCAAACAGGCGGATCGCCACATTGGTCAGAAACCAGAGCACGCCCCGGATGATCCGCCGCCTTGGATATTTCACATATGTCTCAGCGCCCATTCCCCTGCGTAACAATACTGTCACACAGGGGCAATTGATCAGCTGAGAATAGCTATCTGGCTAAGGGCTCAGGCATCCGCCTTTTGCCGATCTTTGCGGCGCGCGTTGGTGCCGGGACGGTTGCGCTTCTTGCGTTGGCCGCCATTGCCCTGCTTTTCCGGGCGATAGCCGCCTCTGCTGCCTTGTGACCGGCCGCGACCACCGCCGCCGCCACGGCTTGGACCTTTGGGCTTGCGCACGCGGACATTTGGATCCGGCGTTGGCAGGACAATATCCTCGCAGCCCTCAGGGGCCGGCAGAACTTCGACCTGCATTCGAACTGTCTTTTCGACCTCGCGCAGATAGTAGAGCTCGTCCTCAGCGACAAAGGATATCGCAAGGCCATCCTTGCCAGCCCGCGCCGTACGGCCGATGCGGTGCACATATTGCTCGGCGACGTTCGGCATCTCGAAATTGATCACATGGCTGATGCCGTCAATATCGATCCCGCGCGCCGCGATATCGGTCGCGATCAGGACCTTGCATTGGCCATTCTTGAACGCGTCCAGCGCTTTCATGCGTTGTGGTTGGGATTTGTTGCCGTGGATGGCACTGGCTTGAATATCCTTGGCCATCATTTTACGAACGACTTTGTCGGCGCCATGCTTGGTGCGTGTGAAAACGAGGGCGCGGTTGATCGCCTTATCATTCAGGACAGCTTCGAGCAGGCGCAGTTTGTCACCATTGGCGACGTGAAGAACGCCCTGATTGACGCGCTCCGCGGTTGTACTCTCCGGCGCGACCGAGACTTTGACGGGGTCATCAAGATATTGTCCTGCGAGGTCCGAGATCAGTTTCGGCATGGTGGCTGAGAAGAGCAGTGTCTGGCGCTCTTTCGGCACCTTGGCGATGATCTTCTTGAGGTCATGGATGAAGCCCATGTCGAGCATCTGGTCGGCCTCATCAAGGATCAGGACTTCCACTTCGCTGAGCGTGACAGCGCCCTGGCTCATCAGGTCGAGCAGGCGGCCGGGCGTTGCGACAAGGACATGCGTACCCTTCGAAAGGTCGCGAATCTGGCGACCGATATTGACGCCGCCAAATACAGTTTGCGTCACGCAGTCCATGTATTTGGAGTAAGTCCGGAAACTGTCGGCAATCTGGCTGGCCAGTTCGCGGGTCGGTGCAAGCACCAGAACACGCGCGGTCTTGGCCCGGCGCGGCTCTGGCTCTTCCAGCAGGAAATCGAGGGTTGGCAGCGCGAAGGCAGCGGTCTTGCCGGTGCCCGTCTGGGCGATACCCAGCAGGTCGCGGCCTTCAAGAAGGTGTGGAATGGCCTGCGCCTGGATTGGCGTCGGCGTATTGTAGCCTTGTTCGGTTACGGCTTTGAGGACCTGTTTGTTCAGGTCGAGATCAGTGAATGTTGTCACGAGTAAACTTTCAAATATCGGACGCACGCGAAACATCGCTCCAGCGCCCATGTCCCAATTGTTTTGGGGGCTTGCAGGAACGACCCGCGTGAAAAGGGGACGTTATGAAACTTGTGTGTCTGAAGGGGGAGGCTCATATCCGCCGGACATCCGGTGGGTGCGATTCACGCGACCAGCCCCATGCGCGAAATGCTGCGCTGCGACATGGCTCCTTTGCAGGGCTTTCAGTTAAAGGTCAATGAAGAAACTGAGTTTGGTTGCCGCAGGCTCCGTGAGAAGAGCCTGCGGTCTCAATATTTACTCGGTTATGGTCCACACAGATGCCGGATCAACCCGCTCACCGCCGACATGCGTTTCAATATGTACATGCGGTCCTGTGCTCTTGCCGGTATTCCCGATCTCGGCGATCAGATCGCCTTTCTTGACCGCCTGGCCGACGCTGACGGAATAGTCATTAAGGTGAGCAAACATGGTTTGCGTGTCGGAAGCAGTCTCGATGACGACGACTTTGCCGTAGGCTGGCTTGCCGTCATAGATATCGGTTGCAGCCAGGATGACGCCATCTGCCGGTGCCAGGATCGGCGTTCCGCTGGGACCTGCGATATCGATACCTTTGTGGACCCGCGTGGTGCCATCGCGGAAGGGATCAAAGCTCTTACCATATGGCGCGGTAAAACGGCCGGTGACCATCGCACCAAAGGTGACCTGTCCGGCGTCGCTTTTCACAGCGCCTGCAGGGTCGGCATTCGCAAGGCTGGCAAAGCCGGCCCCGCCTGCCAAAGTGAGGCATGCGGCAACTCCAAGCAGGGCCAGCCGGTCGCGGGTATGCTTGAAAGTCGGCGCCGTTCCAGCCATGATATGTCTAATTCTCATCTTTTCGTTCCTTAGGCGATGGGTTGAGAAGGAGGCGGCCGGATATTGCATTACCCGGTTCGCCGTTATGTGAAGCGCCTGCAAAATTGTTTGCGCGTAGGTGCTTCGCATCTCGTTTGGTTTGTCAGACAGGACAGCGGCGTCGCACTGCACTTCGCAGGCCTGCACCCATCTTGCGAAAGCCGCATGCGTGAAGGGTAAGCCCCATAACAAAGCTTTTGCGACCCGCAGGATCATGCCGACTTCGTCGTCTCGGCGAAGAATGTGCTGGCACTCATGCTCGGCAATGTGAACAAGCTGCGAGGTGGTGAACGTCTCGAAATAGGTGGCCGGGAATACGATTTTTGACCGGTTTCGCCTTGCCATGGGTGTCCAGGCAAAAGGGGTGTGTGCGGCGAGCGACTTGAACACTGGAATGCCGCTGAAGTGTCCGGCAGGCTTGGCCGCCAGGGCGATAGATGCGACACGCCAGCGCCCAGCGACAAGGCGAACCAGATGCAGTGCTGCGCCAAAACCATATACTGCCAGTGCAAGCATGCCGATGGTCGACCAATCCATGACGGGTGCCTGGCTCTGGAGCGCTACGCCTATACCGACCAGTGCCTGAAGCCCGGGCAGATCGTCGTGCAAAACCAGACTTGTCGTCATATCGGTCATCGCGGCTGGTGCAAAAGCGGCAAGGGCAAGACCCGCAGAAGGTATAAATAGCGGAACCAGAACACAGGCTGCCCATAGAGATGACCAATCCCTGACTTTCGGGAAAATGAGCGTCGTCAGCCACGCTGCGACGAAAAACACGCTGCTCGCGATCACAATAAAAAGCGGGATGAGGAAAATCGTCGCCATCTAACGTGTCTCCGCTTTGTTTGTTTCTGCTTTCAGCAAGGCATCCAGTTCGCTTAGCTCCGCGTCGCTCAGAATGTCGCTTTTGACGAGATTGGAAACAGGCAAAGGTCCGTCGAGGCCCAACACATCGACCGCAAAGCTCTGGATCATCTTGGCCAGGGTCGGCACTTTTTTTAGTTGCGGATGATAGACATTCAGTCCGTGGACATCCTTGACCGACAGCATGCCCTTCTGGACCATACGCTCAATCGTCTTGCGCGTAGAAGACCGGCTCCAGTTGAGCTCACCGGCTATAATTGCGTGAATTTCGCCGACGCTTTGCTCGCCTTCGCGCCAGAGCAGTTTCAGGATACTGAGTTCCGAGGGTGATGGTTTCATGTCGCCACATGGCGACAGTTGTCACCATATGTCAAGCCCTAGTCTTTCTTGCGCTGTGGCTTGGCCTTGCGACGCGGGTCATCAGCGGCCCAGCGCGGCTTCTTGACCTTCGCGCCAGGCTTCCCGCCAGCTTTGGCCTTGAAGGGTTTTGCGCCGGCTTTGCCTTTATAGGGCTTGTCACCAGGCTTTGCCCGGAACGGCTTGTCCTCGCCGCTGCTCTCGGCGCGCGGCCTATAGGCTTTGCCGCCCGGTTTTTTGGTGAAGGGTTTGCCCCCTGACTTGCCCTTGTAAGGCTTGCGCGGCGGGCGATCACCAAAATCATCAGCTTTCGGCGGGCCGGGGGCGCGGTTGATCGACAAGCTCTTGTCGATCCGCCCTTCAGGGCCAGCCTTGTCGATCAGGATACGGGCTGCATCCGGTTGTAGCTCAACATGTGTTAGCGTTGGGCCAATGCGAATGGCACCGATCTGATCGCGCTTGAACCCGCCAGCCTTGCACAGCATTGGCAGCAGCCATTTGGGGTCGGCATTGGTCTTGCGGCCGACACTCAGGACGACCCATGATCCATTCTCGAAATCGGGGTCCGGAACCCGGCCTCGTCGCTCGCGTTGATCAGCGTTGTCCCTGCGGTCTGGATCATAGCGGTCCTTCTTGCCACCATCGGCAGGTATCGCCTGCAGGTCTTCTGGTGCAGATTGCCGGTCACGCGTCAGGCGGACAAAGGCGGCGGCGACCTGGTCAGGGCCAAACTTTGCCAGAAGGGCTGCGGCCACGGGTTTCTCACCGTCAGTGATGGGACTTTCAAACGCTGGGTGTGCCAGCAAGCGGGCATCCATTTGCGCTTCGATTTCAGCTACTGTTGGCGGCGTGCCCCAGACCGGCGTGACCCCGGCATCACGCAGCAGACGCTGGATACGCGGCTTTGCACGGAACGGCACGACCAAGGCACTGACGCCTTTGCGTCCGGCCCGCCCGGTGCGGCCAGAACGGTGCAACAGGCCTTCCTTATTGCGCGGCAGGTCCGCATGGATGACCAGATCCAGTCCCGGCAGGTCGAGCCCGCGCGCTGCAACGTCGGTTGCGACGCAGACGCGGGCGCGGCCATCACGCATCGCCTGGATCGAGTTTGTACGTTCTTTCTGGGTGAACTCACCGGACAGGGCGACAACAGAAAAGCCGCGATTGTTGAGCCGCGCCGTCAGCTTGTTGACCGCATCGCGGCGCGAGCAAAAGACAATCGCGTTCTGGGCATCGTGGAAGAGCAGGATGTTGATGACAGCATGTTCGACATCATTCGGCGCCACTGTTAGCGCCTGATACTCGATATCGACATGCTGCTCGCGCGCCGACACCGTGTTCACACGGACCGCATTGTTTTGAAAGCTCTCAGCCAGCCGCGCGATCGGCTTGGAGACGGTGGCAGAAAACATCAGCGTTCTGCGTGTCTCTGGCGCGGCGCTCAGGATCAGTTCCAACTCCTCGCGAAAACCCATGTCGAGCATCTCGTCAGCTTCATCGAGGACGACGGCCTGAAGTGCTTCGAGAGCAAGCGAGCGGCGTTTGACATGGTCGGCAAGACGGCCCGGTGTGCCAACGACGATATGAACGCCGCGTTCGAGCGCCCGGCGCTCATCGCGCATATCCATACCGCCAATGCAGGTGGTGATCTTGCCGCCAGCCGCGGCATAGAGCCAGCTCAGCTCGCGCTCGACCTGCAGCGCCAGTTCGCGCGTTGGCGCGATGACCAGCGCCAGAGGCGATGTCGGTTTGGCGAGCCGGTCAGCACCAGCCAGCAGCGCCGGGGCAAGGGCAAGTCCAAAGGCCACCGTCTTGCCCGACCCGGTCTGCGCCGAGACGAGCAGGTCCTCGCCCTCAAGCGCTGGATCGAGCACGGCAGCCTGAACCGGTGTCAGCTCAGAATAGCCCTTAGTGGCGAGCGCTTCAGCCAGCGGGGCTGCGATCCCGGAATGATCGGCCATTTCGATATCTTTCAAATTCAGTGAGGCCGAAGCATGCACATTTTGCGGTTTGGCGCTGCCTATCGCATTGCGAGCGCAATAGCCAATCGTGTGGACAGTTGCGCGCTACGCATCGTCCACGTCTTCGGTGCGGCCATATTTCAGCTGCAGGCCTTCCCGGATATGTTCAACTTGCTGCGGATACGGGATTTCAATGCCAACCTTGTCGAAGGTCTGCTTTACCGCCTTGGTGATATCGGCGCGGACCTGGACAAATTCCCGCGATGGCACCCAGGCGCGCAGCCGGATGACGATCGACCAGTCCCCAAGCTTGTGTATGCCGACCCAGGTCTGATCCTTCAGCATGACGCGCGGGTGCTCGTTGGCGATCTTCAGAACCACGTCGAGAGCCTGATCAAGATCGGTGTCATAGTGAACGTCATAATAGAGATCGAGGCGGCGACGTGCTTCTCTGGTATGGTTGACGATGGCGCTGCCCCAGACCTGATCATTGGTCATATGAACGGTCTTGTTATCAACCTCGCGGATAGATGTCGTGAATGGCGTGATCTCGGCAACTTCACCTTCATGATCAACAATCTGAACCCAATCACCGACCCGGAATGGACGAAAGGCAGCGAGCAGGAAACCCGCCGCAACCGCTTTCAATGTGTCCTGCAGGGCAAGGGCGATGGCGAGGCCAGCAGCACCGACAATGGCGATCAATGAGCCCGGAGCAAAGCCGAACTGGGTCATCGCCATAAGCACGGCAATGCCAAGGATGACATAGCGGATGATTGAGGCCGAGAAGCTGATCAGCGTATCGTCAACCCGGCCACGGACATGGGCGCGGTCGCCATAAGCGCGCAGTGATCGGTTGACCCAGGTGGCTAGCATCACCGCGCCGCCGATGATGACCAGTCCAGCCAGCGCCTTGGGCCAGAAACCGACAATCTGGTCACCGAAATCAAAACCGATCTGCTCTGCGCCGCCGGTAAAGGTCAGCAACATGACCAGAAGCTGGATCACCGGCGCCGCCAGATCCCAGCTCGAGCCAACGAACTTTTCCTTGTTGTGATAGGCCCGCCGGGCGAGGAAACGCACGAACCGCTTGACGATATAGCCGGCAATATAAGCCACGAGCACCAGCAGAATGAACAAGGCGGCGAGCCATAGCTGCGGTGCAATTGCCGACAATTCGTCGGGCAGAAAGCTTGTATCGAAGGGGATTTCGGTCAGATTCCACATGGCGCTGGACTCACACGATCCGCGGCCTTCTGTAAACCGTCATTCTGAGTTCCTGTCCCATGATCAAAATGCAGTTGACAATCATTCGCAACAGTTGCAAATGGTTCTCATGATCATTTGTGTTTGTCGCAACTTGAATGAGAAAAGTGTCCGCGCCGCTGTCGAAGCAGGTGCGCGCAGCCCGGAAGCTGTACAGGCGCATCATGGTTGCAAGTTCAATTGCGGACAATGTCGCTGCGCCATGGGTGAAGTGATTGCCGATACACTTGATGCGCAGACCTGTGATCTTGAGCTCGTGGCGGCCGAGTAGCTAACCCTCGCCGCGAGAGCGCATCCAAAGCAATAGTAACGGTATCCAGATCAGCGACAGCGTGATCATGCCCTTGATGGCCTGATAAGCGATCCAGTACCAGAACAGGCGTTTGCGATTGGCTTTGAGATAGGACAAGCCGGCGCGCATACGCTGGATCAGACCTGATTTGGGTTTGGGTTCGGCAGTGTCAGCTGGCATCGGGCGCAAACGCGCCCGCCTTGCGGATACGCTTTTCCAGTACGGGGTGAAGGTCGGGATTGCTGCTCAGGATCGATCCGGTCGTGAGCGGGTCGCCGCCATCAAGCTCGGTCGTGACGCCGCCCGCCTCGCGCACGAGGATAATGCCAGCAGCGATGTCCCAGGGTTGCAAGTGACGCTCCCAGAAGCCATCAAACCGGCCTGCCGCGACCCAGGCAAGATCGAGAGCGGCCGAGCCATAGCGGCGCAGCCCGGCCAGGACCGGCGTCATGGCGGCAATCTCGGCTGCGAACTTGTCATGATATTCTTCAGACTTGCCGACCCATGGTGTGCCAGTGGCAATCACGGCTGTGTCGAGGCTGCTGCGCGCGGCAACCTTGAGCTTGCGCTGGCCAAGCCAGGCGCCGCGACCGTTTTCGCCCCAGAAAATCTCGTTACGCGGGACATCGTAGACGCAGCCGGAATAGAGTTTGCCTTCGCGCTCCAGGGCGATCGAGATGGCCCAGTGCGGCTGGCCATGCAAGAAGTTCAGCGTGCCATCGAGTGGGTCGACAATGAACTTGTTGGACTTGTCAGTGCCTTCGACAATGCCGCGCTCTTCCATGACAAAGCCATAGCCTGGCCGTGCCTTCATCAGGTGCTCATAGATGATCTCTTCGGCCTCGTGATCGGCCTTGGAGACGAAATCGCCGGGACCTTTCTTCGAGACTTGCAGGAATTCAACCTCACCAAAGTCGCGGGCGAGCGAGCGCCCGGCCTTGCGGGCCGCCTCGATGATGACATTGCCTAGGGCGGAAGGTCTGGACATCTAGGTCGGCCTAGTCAGCGCGGCGCAGATAAGTGCGGTCGGAGGTCTGGACGATGATGCGCTCACCAGTGCCTACGAAAGGCGGCACAGTAACACGCACACCATTATCACAGGTTGCCGGCTTGAAACTATTGGCGGCGGTCTGGCCTTTGACGACCGGCTCGGTCTCTTCGACTGTCAGCGTGACCTGGTCTGGCAGGGCGACCCCGATCGGTGTTTCGTTGTAGAATTCGATGACAACCGTCATGCCGTCCTGTAGGAAATCGCCATCATCACCGATGAAGTCCTTGGCGATCTCGATTTGCTCGAAACTCTCCTGATCCATGAAGGCGAAAGCCTCGCCAGCGTCGAACAGGTATTGGTAGTCTTTCTGTTCCAGCCGAACCCGCTCAACCGACTCATTGGCACGAAAGCGCTCATTGGCTTTCGAACCATTGAACAGGTTACGCATCTCAACCTGATTGAAAGCGCCGCCTTTGCCGGGTTTCACCGACATGCATTTCATCGCGCGCCACACACTGCCATTATACTCAATGACCATATTGGGCTTGATCTCGTTGCCGTTGATTTTAGCCATGCGAAACGTCCTGTAACTGTTTGGCGCGAGGTAGCCGTGCCTGCCATTGCGGTCAAGCTTTACGGTGCCTCTCGCGCTGGCTTACAGATTCGAGCACACTATGCTACAGATGCTATATAAAACAGAGGTTTGAACCAAAGGGGAGTTGAAATGGAAGGTATTCTTGGGCGTTTTTTGAGCTTTGACAAAATGATGGCAGGATCCATCGTCAAAGTGATTTATTACATCATGCTCGTGCTGGTCATTCTTGGCGGCCTTGCGGCGATGATCCAAGCGCTGATGGCCGGTCAGTTCGGTCGCTTCCTATTGGCGCCGGTCGTGACGATTCTGTCGATCCTGTTCGTTCGGGTAATCTGCGAAATCTATATCGTGCTTTTCCGGATCAGCGATAACCTTGCCGCGATCCGCAAGCACCATGAGGGTGGGTCGGTTAGCCTCGACACCAAGGAATAAGAGGGACTAATGGGAATTCTGGCGAACTTTCTGAGCTTTGAAAAGCCATTGGGGCCAACGCTGACACGCTTGCTCTACTGGCTCGGCATCCTGGGTGTGCTTTGGCATGCGCTGCGGCAGATGTGGTTCTGGATTCAGTATTTCGACAATGACTGGGACACTGCGCTATGGGGTGTGATCAAGACGCCCTTTCTGGCGATCCTGTCCATCCTGATCCTGCGCGTCGTCGCTGAATTCGTGCTGGCCCAGTTTCGCATCGATAAATCGACGCATGAACAGGTCACCGGCCGCTCAGCCGAGGCAAAATCCGACTAGTTTCTGATTTGCTTTTGCCTCAGGCCGAAATACTGGTCGATCAGAGTGTTGAACTTGGCCACCGCATGGGCGGGCCCGTCATTATGGCTCCAGACACTGTTTGAGACTGCCAGAAAATCCGCGCCCGCCTCAATCAGGGGCCCCGCATTGCTTAAAGTGATGCCGCCGATCGCGACGCAGGGCAGGGTCAGGAACATCTGGCACCAGGACAGGATGTCCGGATCGGCATGGCTTGTCTTGTCTTTGGTCGTGGTTGGATAGAACGCACCAAAGGCAACATAATCGGCACCGGATTCCCCGGCCATCATTGCCGCGTGCCGGGAATTCTTGCAGGTCGCGCCGATCACGACATCTGGCCCGACCAGATCGCGCGCAGCCCGGATGTCCATATCGTCGGCGCCAAGATGCACACCGTCCGCTTGCAAAGCGCGGCAAAGTTGCGGGCTGTCATTAATAATCAGAGCAATCTCACGCGCTTTGCAGATAGGTTGAACCGCCTGGGCGACTTTGCGTGTCGCGGCTGCATCAATCGTGTCACCCTGTTTCAAACGAACCTGAAGACTGGATATATCGCCGCCCTCAATCGCGGCCTCGAATTGCTTCACGAAAGAGGCGACGTCCTCAATTGCCGGGGGCGTAATCAGATATAGAAGTGTGCGCTCGCGCTGCGGTTCGTCGGTCATGCGCCCTTATAGACGCGGTTTGTGCTGGCTGGGAAGTTTTCCAGTGCCTCACCGGTTCGGGTCGGCCTCTCCACCAGATTGCCGCCGCAATTTGGGCATTTGCCCTTCAGGCTTTTCTTGTCGCAGTCTTTGCAAAAGGTGCACTCAAAAGAGCAGACGACCGCGTTTGATTGTTCGGCTGGCAGATCGCGGTCGCAGCGTTCGCAATTCGGACGCATCGCAAGCATGGCAAACTCCCCCAAAAGAGCATTCGGCACAAAAAAGAGGACGCCGAAACGTCCCCTTTTCTGCCCACATGCTGCCCCCAAGGCAAGTTCGGAATAATTAACCTGCTTTTGATGCCTCGTAGACGCAGTCGATTGTCTCAGCCAAAATGGCATCGAACTCTGCGTCGGATTGAGTAACTTTGAGCCCCTCACTAAAGCCGCGAGAAAAGCTTGCAATCATGCCAGAATTTTTCGCAAGTCTGACATTGGCCTCATCACGAGCATAACCGCCAGACAGCGCGACAACCCGCATCACAGCAGGGTGATCGATCAGCGGCTTGTACTGATTGGCGGTCTCTGGAAGCGTGATTTTCAGCATGACCTGAGCGCCGTCTTGCATCTGGTCCAGTTGTTTCAAACACTCATCGCGCAGGATGTCCTCGGCCTCGGCCTTGTCCGCGATCGTAATCGTGACTTCCGGCTCAAGGATTGGCATCAGGCCGTGAGAGAGAATTTCTTTTCCAACCTCGAACTGTTGCGCGATCAGGTCAGCGATACCTTTCGGGTTCGCCGCATTCACAACGGCGCGCATCTTGGTGCCGAAAATCCCTTTCGCCTTGGCCCGTTCCAGCGTCTCGCCAAGCCCCGGGATCGGCTTCATCAATTGGACGCCGTTCTCGTCAGCCTCAAGACCTTTGTCGACTTTCAGGAAGGGGACGACGCCGCGTTTCTTCCAGACATATTCGGCTGTTGGCATGCCATCGACTTCGCCGTCCATCGTGCGTTCGAACAGGATCGCGCCAACCAGTTTTTCGCCCGTGAAAGCGGGAGACTGGATGATCCGCGACCGCATCTGGTGGATGAGTGCGAACATATCTTCTTCACTCTCATAGGCGCTTTCTTCGAACCCGAAATTGCGCAGGGCGCGCGGTGTGGACCCGCCGGACTGATCAAGCGCGGCGATAAAGCCCATCTTGTTGGCCATTTGGTCGGCCATTTCGGGGTAGGCCAAGCTTCCTGCTTTGGTTTTGTCCATTTGGGTGACGGTCATGTGGTTTCTCCTTTGTCCCCTAGTCATAGTCTGAGTTTGAATGTGGATGGCGCGCAGCAGGGCGCAAGGCTGGCATGACCCGCTGCGATGATGGGTTTTCAGTCTGAAGATGGATGTGGTGGTTGGTATCAATGCGTTTTGACACCGCTGTCTTAATTCTCCCCGCTCGCCCCGCCTGGTCAGATGACAGAAGCGGAAGAGCAGAAGGTAGTGTCATGTCAGTGTTTTAGCGCCTCGACCCCGGGAAGGGGTTTGCCTTCCATCCATTCAAGAAATGCGCCACCGGCGGTGGAGATATGAGTGAAATCCTGGCCCGTTTTGGCATGGTTCAGGGCGGCAACGGTGTCACCGCCGCCTGCGACCGCGATCAACTGTCCTGATTTGGCGCGCGCGCCTGCCGCCCGCGCAGCTTTGACCGTCGCCTTGTCGAACGGCGTCAGTTCAAATGCGCCGAGCGGACCGTTCCAGACCAGCGTCTTGGCGCGGTCCATTGCGGCGGTCAGTGCCTCGACAGTTTGCGACCCGGCATCAAGGATCATTTCGTCGGCGGTAACATCATTCAGGCCGCAAGTCCGATTGTTTGCGTTAGCCGCAAATTCCTTGGCGACGACAAGGTCGACCGGCAGCAGGATATCGCATCCGGCGGCCTTGGCGTTGGCTTCAATCTCGCGCGCAGTATCAGCGAGGTCATGCTCGCAAAGTGACTTGCCGACATCATGGCCGCGTGCTGCGAGGAACGTATTGGCCATGCCGCCGCCAATTGCCAGCATATCGACCTTCGAGACGAGATTTTTGAGGAGATCGATCTTGGAGCTGACCTTGGCACCGCCAACCACAGCCAGAACTGGGCGTTTGGGCGATCCAAGCGCGGCGTTCAGCGCGTCCAGTTCGCGTTCCATCGACTTGCCAGCATAGGCAGGCAGGCGCGAGGCCAGGCCAACCGTAGAAACGTGCGCCCGGTGCGCCGCTGAGAAGGCGTCCGAAACAAATATATCGCCCAGCTTGGCCATCTCATCGGCCAGCGCGTCATCATTGCTTGTCTCACCGGCATGATAGCGCGTGTTTTCGAGCAGCACGACGCCAGCTGGCGGCAGGTCATCTATCGCGCGTTGTGCAACATCGCCGACGCAGTCTGCCGCAAAGGCGACGGAGCTTCCCAGCACTTGCTCAAACGCGAAGGCTACCGGCGCAAGCGTCATTTCTGGAACAGGCTCACCTTTGGGGCGACCAAAATGTGCCAGAAGAGCAACCTTCGCGCCCTGGGTGCGCAGGGTCTGCACCGTCTCCAAGGCTGCCCGCAGGCGCGTATCGTCGCTGACCGTTCCACCATCCATCGGAACATTGAAATCAACCCGGACCAGCGCCGTCTTCCCGGTCAGGTCACCCGCATCTTCTATGCGTTGAAAGTCAGCCATGAACCGGTCTCTGAGCTGTTACAGGAATTTTGCCATATGCACGGCAGTGTCACTCATGCGTGTGGCAAAGCCCCACTCATTGTCATACCAGGACATGACCCGCACCAGCCTGCCGTCTGTGACATTGGTGCCGTCAGCAGCAAAAGTCGAGCTGTGCGGATCATGGTTGAAGTCGGCTGAGACCAGCGGGGCGGTTGAATAGCCGAGAATACCCTTCATCGGGCCATCTGCAGCGGCCTTGATAGCGGCGTTGACTTCTTCAACGCTGGTTTCGCGGCTGGCATCGAAGACCAGATCAACCAGCGAGACATTTGGCGTTGGCACCCGAACCGCCGATCCATTCAGCTTGCCAGCGAGTTCCGGCAGGACAAGGCCGACAGCCTTGGCTGCGCCGGTTGAGGTCGGGATCATCGAGCTGGCTGCCGCGCGGCCCCGGTAAAGATCCTTGTGCATCCGGTCGAGAGTTGGCTGGTCGCCGGTATAGGCGTGCACGGTGGTCATGTAGCCGCGATCAATGCCGACCGTGTCATTCAGCACCTTGGCGACCGGCGATAGACAGTTGGTCGTACACGAGGCATTCGAGACAACCAGATCATCTGCGCCAAGCGTATCGTGGTTCACGCCATAAACGATGGTCTTGTCGGCGCCGCTTGCAGGGGCAGAGACGAGGACGCGTTTGGCACCGGCGGTCAGGTGAGCGGAGGCTTTTTCCTTGGCGGTGAAAATGCCGGTACATTCCAGGGCAATCTCGACGCCCATGTCCTTGTGCGGCAGCTCAGCCGGGTCACGTACAGCGGTACATTTGAAGGCGCGGTCGCCAACCCGGATCGTATCGCCTTCGACTTTGACCTCCTGGCCGAGCCGACCATGCACAGAATCATATTGCAGCAGGTGAGCATTGGTTTCGACGGGGCCAAGGTCGTTGATCGCGACGACTTCGATGTCCTTGCGGTCATGCTCGATAATAGAGCGAAGCACCAGCCGACCAATGCGACCGAACCCGTTAATTGCGACCTGTACCGCCATGGAAAAACCTCTTTATTTAAAACCGTTTCGAGGCTGCTTTAGACGCAAGACCCGTGCCCGTCCAGCGGCTGGTTGACGCGGAGACGGTCTGATTGCGCTGTCATCATTCCCAGACGATCCATTTCTTCTTTTTACGCCGCAATTTTTGCCAGAAACGCCGTCGTTCCGGCGTTGGCAACGGCTGCAGGTTTTCCAGGAAAGCTTTCGCCACGGCGTTCCAGCTATAGGTCTCGGCATAGGCCCGGCAGGTCGCACGCTCAAGCTCAAGGCAGGCTCTGGCACCCGCCGCCAAGTCACAGCCAACCGGCGTGATTGTCCCCGCGTCTGAGCCAGGAATAACATCCTTGGGACCTGTCGCCTCAAACGCGGCGACCGGTGTGCCGGTTGCCATCGCCTCTAGCACGACAAGCCCGAACGTATCAGTCAGGCTGGGGAAGACGAAGACGTCAGCACTGGCATAACAGGCGGCAAGGTCATCGCCGAAACGCGCGCCAAGGAAATGCACATTCGGATAGCGTTTCTCCAGATCCTTGCGGGCCGGGCCATCCCCGATCACGACCTTGGAGCCGGGTAGATCCAACTCGACAAAGGTCTCTATGTTCTTCTCAACGGCCACCCGGCCAACATTCAGGAAGATCGGTCGCGGCAGGCCAGCAAATGGATCACCGTCCGCACCGTCTTCTATCCGTTTGTCTGGATGGAATTGCTCGATATCGACACCCCGGGTCCAGGCGACAAGATTGATGAAGCGTTTGGCGCGCAGCTCTTCGACCATGCTTGGGGTCGGCACCATGACGCGGCCAGAATATTTGTGGAACCAGCGCACAAAGGAATAGGCCCAGCTGACCGGAATGAAGCGAAACCGCGCATGGACATATTCCGGGAAGCGTGTGTGATAGGCGGTTGAAAACGGGTGTTTCAGGCGCAGGCACATCTTGCGCCCGGCCATGCCGAGCGTGCCCTCTGTTACAATATGTACGGCATCCGGCTCAAACGCGTGGAACCGTTTGCGCAGCGTGCCTTCGGCAAACAGGGCGAGCTGGATTTCCGGATAGGTCGGTAGCGGCATCGTGCGGAAACCTTCGCCGGGATGGACGACATCAAACTCGTGGCCTTCGGCTTCAAGCTCTCCGATCACGCGCTGCATCGTGCGGACAACGCCGTTGACCTGGGGTTCCCAGGCGTCGGTCACGATCATGATGCGCATTCAGGCCCCATTTGCTGCCCATTCGAATCGCGGCGAGTTTTAAGGCTCCGGGCGCGCGCGTAAAGCGATGGCTGCTTTTACGCCGATCAGGCTTGTCAGCTCCGACAACTGCGCCGAGAGTAGAGACTGAGGATAAAACGAGGGGAATGGCATGTTGCGCTTAGCTATTTTGGTCACCGGATTGGTTGGGCTGAGCGCCTGCCAGTTCTTCCAACCGGGTGAGACAGCCGACACTGTGCCAGTGGAGGCCGCTAGCGATACGGCTGACACGGACACGATCATGGAGACTGCATCCGTGCCGTCGCCGCATCCCGTGCTGGAGCCGTTCATTGTGCAGGAAAGCGAAGTCATGTTCGGCGAAGCAGAGTTCCCGCCAGAACTGACCCGTATCGCGCCGACGCTGGATTCCAGGCTGCGCGCCGATGCAAGGGCCGAGTTCGCGCAGGTTGAGGCCGATGCTCGCCAGTATGAGGAAGTAGATCCTGACTATTTTCGGCCCTACCGCGTTGGTATCACGTGGGAGTTGCTCGGCGCGGTGGGCGACCTCGTCAGCCTTGACGCTTTTTTCTATTACGATACGGGCGGCGCGCATCCCAACTATCTGATTGGCGGCCTGATCCATCAGGTTGAAACCGCCGAAGACCTCTATGTCATGGCCCTGTTTGAGGATGAGGCGGCGGCTGAAGCGGCGCTCTATCCACTGCTCCGCGCCGAAGTCCTGCGCCAGAAAAAGGAGCGCTACACCGAAGTTGGAATCCCGCTGGGAGAAGCCGAGGCGGAAATCGCTCAGCTGTTTGATGGCAATAGCAACTGGTTCCGCGAGACGGCGCTGGCCGCCTCGACAGAAGACGGCAAGTTTGGCGGGATGACAGTCTATTTCTCACCCTATGAGCTTGGCACCTATGCTGAAGGGGCCTACCGCGCCACGATCCCGCAAGCGGCGTTTCGAGATATGCTGAAGCCCGACTATGCGCCTTTATTTGGCGGCGACCCGAAGCCTGATGAAGAAGACGAATAGGGTCTATTCTGCCGGGCAGCGCACATAAGAGAACGTTCCCGGCTTGCTGCCATCGGCCAGCGAGATCACCGCATTGAGGGCATCGCCGTCACGCTGATAGCGAATGCGCTGTGGGTAATCATGTTCGCTGTTGAGGAATGTGGCCGACACCGCGCTCTGTTCAACCATGGGGAACGGCGAGGGACCTTGCCCTGCCGGGTAGGCGTTGAAGACCGGCGGATCAAAGAGATCGATCCGGATCTGCTCGAAAAAAGTCGACTGGCCGTCCTTCAGATAGACCGAATAGCCAAACAGGTGGCTGCCCTCTGGCGCTGACCAGACCTCGCGGATCGACCCGTCTTCATTTTGCCAGCAGCCGGTCAGCCAGCCAAACGGTCCGGTTGGCTCTGGTTCAGTTGGCGGCGCGGTTGCACAGGAAGCAAGACCGGTGACCAAGCCCATCGCTAGCAAGATTGATTTGATCATTCTGGTGTCTCCTATTCGACAAGGGCGCAGCCAAGGCCTGGTTCAAAGCGCGCCGTATTGGAGACGAGACCTCCCAGAACGCTGGCTTTGACCGATTGGGACCTGAGCGTCGCCTGATCCGGCGTCGTTTCAACAGTCTCGATAATCTCGAAACTGACCAAGCTTGTATCGGCCGTGAAGTCGCCCTGGCAGCTCTCGAACGCGCGCTCGGCAACATAAAGACAGGAGCAAACCTGTTTGGCGCCATAGGCGGTTGCGTTGACCGCGAAACTGACCTGTCCCTTGAGCCAGAACTGCCAGACCGCCGCGCCAAGCACCGCCAGAACCAGCACAATGATCAAGATTGCTTTGACGAGTTTCATTCTGCGCCCCTAGAGTTGCCCTGAGCGTATGAAGGGAAATGATGATGGGCAAGCTTCTTGGCTTTATTGTCTTGCTATTGGCATTGCCCGCCATGGCTCAACCCCTTGTGCCGCTCCAGCCGCATCCAGAGTATGTCACCTGGCCAACGACAAATTGGCAAGAAGGCACCCTACCAGAGCAGAGCGCTGCGACCATCACCGCCCTGATCACCACGGCGATGTCGACGGAAAAGTTCGACCTGATGGGCGAGACGCGGGCGATTGTCATCATCCATGATGGAAAGCTGGTCGCGGAGGCCTACCGCGACGGCTTCGGTCCGGAGACCAAACAGGTCAGTTGGTCGATGGCGAAATCGATCACCCAGGCCATGGTTGGCCGCGCTGTGCAGCTCGGCCTGATCGAGGATATTGATGCACCGATGCCGACACCTTTCGATGCGGATGATCCGCGCGCTGCGATCACCTGGCGGCAATGGCTGAACATGACCGACGGGCTCGACTATAAAGAGATCAATGCGACCTCGCTGGCCGATAATGATGTCGTGCAGATGATGTTTGGGCGCGGGCGCTATGATGTGCTGGACTATGTCAGGACCGAGCTGCCGCCAGCGCATGCACCCGGCACGCATTGGAATTATTCGACGGCAGGGTTTCATCTGCTTGGTTGGGCGCTCTGGTTTACTTTTGATGAACAGTTTCTCGCAGATGTCGTTCCGCTTGGAATGACTGCAAATGGGGATGTTTGGAAAAAAGTCTTTGTTATTAAATCGCTCCTCGTGTCCCCCCTCGGCATGGATGCCCAACCCGAATTCGATCCGTCCGGCACATTCCTTGGTGGCTCGCTGGTCTGGGCCTCGGCGCGTGACTTTGCCAAGTTCGGCTATTTCTATTTGCGCGACGGCGTGTGGGAGAGCGAGCGTCTGCTACAAGAAGGCTGGGTTGATTTTGCCCGCACCAAAACGCCAGCCGATAATGCCAATATCTATGGCGCCGGCTGGTGGATCACCGCCTATGGCGATGAGCCCAGCCATGAACAGGCCGCCACGACCCCGCCCTGGGATGCGTTCCACGCTGGCGGACATGAGGGCCAGACCGTCTGGGTCGTGCCATCAAGAGACCTTGTGATTGTACGACTCGGTCTGATGTCAAACAGCCCGGAAAACTGGTCGGCCTTGTACGAATGGAATCAGGAAATCGCGCGCACATTTCCGGAAAAAAATATCAACCCCTGAGGCGCAAAAAAAAGTCCGGTTCAGGAGCAATTTTTTTTGCCGCGCCAGAAGCCCCGTCACTGCTTGGGTTGAGCTTGCGAATTAACCAAGTGTTTACCACTTATCCACTGTCCAGATGACGTTTTTAAGAATCTGCCCATTGACCTCTCATTAACGCTTAGACACTATATCTAGTGTCAGGGATGGGCTGATACACTGCATATGGCAGTTCAAGGGCTGAAACCCTATATCTTATAGGCATGATGACGGGATTATAAATATGTCGGTAACCACGATGGCTACGGTTGCGAGCGAAGTAGATTCTAAAAACGCGAAATCGGGTGAAGCACCGGAGCTTCGCGTTGTTTCCAAAATTAAGATGGATCATTCGCGTGACGATCTCCTGACGGACTTTGGCAAGGTCACGTTGGAGGATCGCTATTTGCTGCCGGGCGAGTCGTATCAGGACATGTTCGCGCGCGTCTCGACCGCCTATGCCGATGACGCCGATCATGCCCAGCGTCTTTATGACTATATGTCCAAGCTCTGGTTCATGCCGGCGACGCCTGTCCTGTCAAATGGCGGCGCTGATCGCGGCCTGCCAATCTCGTGTTTCCTCAATCAGGTTGGTGACAGCCTGGATGATATTGTCGGTACCTGGACAGAGAATGTCTGGCTCGCCTCGAATGGCGGCGGCATCGGCACCTATTGGGGCAATGTCCGCTCAATCGGCGAGAAAGTCGGCCAGAATGGACAGACCTCTGGGATTATTCCTTTCATCCGCGTGATGGACAGCCTGACACTGGCGATTTCGCAGGGCTCGCTGCGCCGTGGCTCGGCGGCTTGTTATCTGGATGTCCACCACCCGGAAATCGAAGAGTTTCTGGAAGTGCGCAAGCCGTCAGGCGACTTCAACCGCAAGTCATTGAACCTGCATCATGGCATCAATATCACTGACGCCTTTATGGAAGCGGTACGCAATGATGAAGAGTTCGGCCTGATCTCGCCAAAGGATGGCGAAGTGCTGCGCACCGTCAATGCGCGCAAGATCTGGCAGAAAATCCTTGAGCTGCGTATCCAGACCGGTGAGCCATACTTGCTGTTCACTGACACGGTGAACAATGCGATGCCAGCGCACCAGCGCCAGCTTGGCCTGAAAGTCACCCAGTCGAACCTCTGCTCGGAAATCACCCTACCAACCGGTATTGATCATATGGGCAAGGACCGCACGGCTGTTTGCTGTCTGTCTTCTGTGAACGCTGAAAAGTTCATGGAGTGGAGCAAGGACGAAAACTTCCTCGAGGATGTCTTTCGTTTCCTTGATAATGTTCTGCAGGACTTTATCGACCGCGCTCCGAACGAAATGGCCCGTGCCGTCTACTCGGCTAAGCGCGAGCGTTCGGTTGGCCTTGGCCTGATGGGCTTTCATTCTTTCCTGCAGTCAATGAACGTTTCGTTTGAGAGCGCCATGGCGAAAGTCTGGAACGAGAAGATGTTCAAACATATCCGTCAGGGCGCAGATGCTGCCTCGGTCAAGCTCGCCAAGGAGCGTGGTCCATGCGGCGACGCTGAAGAGATCGGCATGATGGCGCGCTTCAGCCACAAGATGGCTGTGGCTCCGACCGCATCGATCTCGATCATTTGCGGCGGCACCAGCGCTGGCATCGAGCCGATCCCGGCCAATGTCTATACCCACAAGACCCTGTCCGGCTCGTTCACCGTCAAGAACAAGCATCTGGAACGCATCCTCGATGAGAAGGGTGCCAACACAGATGATATCTGGACGTCGATCCTCGAGCATGAAGGCTCTGTCCAGCACCTTGAGTGTCTGGATGATTACGAAAAGTCGATCTTCAAGACCGCTTTTGAGTTGGATCAGCGCTGGGTGATTGAGCATGCCGCTGACCGCACGCCGTATATCTGTCAGGCGCAGTCGCTGAACGTCTTCCTGCCAGCCGATATCAACAAGTGGGACCTGCACATGCTGCATTGGACCGCTTGGGAGCGCGGTGTGAAATCGCTTTATTATTGTCGTTCCAAGTCAATTCAGCGTGCTGGATTTGCTGGCGCAGCCGATAAAGAGGCGGTGATTGAAGGCATGGATGTGCCAAATACCGACTATGACGAGTGCCTCGCCTGCCAATAGGATCAGGCTCTATCTGAACAAAGCCCCGCCTTTTGAGGCGGGGATAAGGGCATCTTTTTCTGTTCATGTTGATCATTTATGCCGGCAGTTGTCGGAAACATCTCGTTTGTAGTTATCAACGAACGAAGCTGACCAAAAGACTTTGTTGAGAACTGCTACTTTGCAGTTGAACGCAATTCTAAGAAAAAGCATTTCTCATATTTGCGTTATGACAAAAGCTATTTTGAGGAGTCTTGGGCGACGCTCCTCAGAAGTTTTATCTGCTTCGAACCGTACTTCGCGGCTAGGCGAGTCTCGAAATCAGGCTCAATGTCTATTGCGAACGCAAACAACCCTCTCAAGTAGAAGAATTTTTCGGATGAAATGTCTCCCTTAATCCACTGGTGAATCAGTGACTTAATCTCCCGTTTCCGCTCTCGTCCAATGGACAAAGTATGCTGTGGAGTTATCACAACGCCAGCGATCACTCTACGGTATTTTTTGGATAGATGAGCTGTTTTTTGGTGCTTGAGCCTGAGTTTTAAATGCGGAATTCCGCGTTTGTTCTTGACGACGATTCTTTCTAGCCCATCCAGCTGGGCCGGTTCGAAGGACGAAACGAATAGGTCGTCAGCATAACGGGTATACACCAACCCTCGTTCACGACATTCATCATACATACGACGATCAAATTCGAACATCATGGCATTTGTAATCGCGGGCGAACTCGGCGCACCAATCGTGAGCCGCCCGTTTCGGCAAACTATGTTTCCCACAAACTCCAAGTCACGCGCAGAAAGCTCGAGACCGATAGCTTTTGACTGCTGGGCAATAAATTCAACGACCCGCTCCTGAGTGAACGATGGAAAGAAATTTGCGAAGTCGTAGCGATTGGTATACTTCGACTTGCGATGGCGTTCGGCGTTAGCCTTGATTCCGGATCCTTTTCGATAAGCAGTTGCAGATTGATGCAACGGAAAGCGGTCAATAATCGCCCCTACAATCCATCGCTGAATGGCCTTCAGCTCCCGGCTGGGGTGCTCGATCAACCTTTCGCCACCGGTCCGTTTCGGAATAGTGTAAACCTTGTATCGGCGGCTTGCGGTCAATGACAAACTAAGAAGCTTCGCCTCAGGTATGTTCGCCGTTCTGCTGAGGAGTTCGATCAACATGTCAAGCTCCCACCAAAGCGACGAACTCGGGATCCGCGCCAAGATAGACGGTCGAAAAGTCGACCTTTAAGACATTCCTTTTGGTCTTTGCTCCGTCTTTTATTTTTAGAATTAGGTTTTCCGTGTCGCTCGTTTTTAGATGACCATAATCGCCCACCTCAACCAATCGTCCTGAGCCAACCAGTAGGGAAATAATTTTCTTCGTTTTGGACGGTGAGAAGTGACTGGAGAACATCCCTCTAAGCATGAACTCTATATCTTCGACGGTAGCGATTCCAAGCATAGAAACGAGCATTTGTGTGATTGCAAAGAGGTCAAAACTGTCCATCTCTGCGAACGCTTTAATCTCAAGCGCTCGACGCGTCGCATGGAGCGGTCGTCTATCAAGCAAGCGCTGAGAAACAAGATTGAAATCTGGGTTCTTGTAGTCAAATTGAATATTTGGCTGAAACACCGACACATCCGCAATCTTCTTTGCCGGACCAATTGAAATGAAACTGTCTTTCTTCAAATGATTGACATCAATAACGATTACAATCTTCTTGGCGATATTTGGAATAGCCGAAAAATAACCCGTTTCAGCGAATGAACCCGGAGCTTCGGGGAAGATCACGATTGAATGTGAGAGCTCGCCAATCAGCTCTTCAAATGTAGCAATATCAAAGGGTTCGTCGTCACCCAGCGTTCGATACTTGCGAATGGCGAACTCTGGCTCGAAAAACTCATAGCCTGGCAAAAGTGCGTCAAACTCGTTTTGAAATCGACGCCGCATGTCTGCAGGATCGCTCCCGCCGCAAACAAACACGATGTTACTCTGCCTTGGGATAGTGAAACCGTCTCTAAATAACTCATAGAGCCCCTTGCGCAGTGACTTGTGATCATCACTGCGCAAGGGGTGGTCCATTCACATTCTCTTACTAAAGCGTCCGACTTTGAATCGTTTTGTCGGTGCCGAGTCGAAGACCGGGACCGACAAAACGATTTAAAGTCGGCGCCCAATGTCGTTCAATCAATTTCAGCCTGGCAAATCACCCGGCGTAGAGCGTTTTCGGCTAGAAACACCCAGCTAAGAGCAAATGTTAATTAGCACATTGATTTCGTATCAACAACAGTGAACCGGAGACCGGCAACAGTGGCAAGAAGCAATAGCTTCGAACTCAATGCACAAATCTAACCGGTGTCTGGTTTTGCGCCCAGAAATACTATCGGGGGCCTCTGCACGAAATGATGATTTGGCATTGTGGACACGCGCTATATAGCGCCTAGCTTAATTTGTTGAGCAGAAGGATCATTCTCATGTCGTATGCGGTGTTCGATACCAAAGCTGATTCCGCTTACAACGACGAAATCGAGCGAAAGTACCATTTTCCGTCTAGATACTTAGAGGCCGCATCGTCAGCTATTGGCTCATGGATCATCTATCGCGAGCCGCGCGCTGATGGAGGCAGAATGGCATACTTTGCGGTCGCTCGCTTGCTCAGTATCGAACCAGATCAAAATCAAGCTGGCCACTTCTATGCGAATGTCGACAACTTCACCGAGTTTGAGCGAGACGTATCTTGGCAGTCTGAGCACGGAGAATATCGCGAGCGATGGCTCCGTGATCTTCCGCAAAATCAGGTGGGCGTACAAATGCGAGGCAGTTCTGTACGTGCTCTCGAACCCAATGATTTTGTAGAGATCGTCAACGAAGGACTCGGGGAAGCGTTTGATGTATTGGGCTCCGAGCTCCCGCTCGGGGGCGAACAAGATGACCCGGAGCGAAGAACGCGGGCCACCCTTGTCAACCAAAAAGTGCGAGAAAGAAGTTTTCGTCACAACGTTATCCGTGCTTACTCGAGCAGTTGTGCATTCACCGGATTGTCGGTCCTCGACCACAACCAGAATGCCGAAGTAGAAGCCGCTCATATCCGCGGTGTGGAGCACGACGGTCCCGACATCATCACCAACGGGATTGCACTGAGTAGAACCGCGCATTGGCTGTTCGATAGGTTCTTAGTCAGCCTCTCGGATGATCTTGGCTTACTGTACAAGCCAGAACTATTACCCGCCGCAATAGTCGAGTTGATTGAACCGCAACGGGAAAAGATTTTGCTGCCACAGAACAATAACTTTCTTCCAGCTCTACGTTTCGTGCAATTTCACCGGGAGATGTACGAGCGCCGAAACCGCGGATAGTGCATGCCAAATGTGCAAAGTCTCCGGTGGTGTTTTGAGCTGCGGCGCCAAAAGCGGTTTCCGACTTTTTAGGGTCGAGTTCACCAGATGCTTCGCGCTCGCTCGGTTGAACCGTCCTCGCGTGTTGTTTCTTTGCCAACCAAAATTACTTTTTGGGCTCGGACATCACGCGGGCGCGTCGGCCCGGTTTCTAGCGGCGCGCCGTTCCGAAACTTCATCTCGGCGCTCAAATGATAGTCGCAAAGAACATCGACATACGTCTCGAGTTGATCGACTTCGACCTTTACCTCGGATTGACGACAAAACGCCCCTTTCGCCGCATTGAGCGGATCTGACCTAAACGGCGCGACTGGCATGATCTCTTCCGCCGAGTAGAGGTTTGTCCGCTTCCCCGAAAACACTGAGAGGAAGTTGAACGGCCGCACCATCTTCGAGGTGTGATCCTGGTCCTTATTCCATGGCTTGAACCACCCAAGCATATGAGGAGTGCTCGCCGAGTATTTTCTCATCGCGGGTTTCTGCAAAGCGCGGTGATACGATAAATCCACGTTATCCGGATCGCCGGCCAGCGCTGAAGAGACAATCTGATACCAAAAGTCGTACTGCCAACGATGAAGTCCCAGTTTTTCTAGCGATACCAATGGCGCTGGGATGCTTTTTGGTGGATCATCATTTTTATAGGGGGCGTGATAAAGCCCCAATGCGAGAATAGTCGCTTTTCGGATTATGGGTTTTCCCGATTTGTCGAGATTAAAGAGGCAATATCTTTTTGATGCCACCGCAAAACAGAAAAGCGGCTCAAATATAGCACCTTGTTTTATATGGTAATTTTCCTTTTCGATATTTAATATCGATTTCCTTTTATCCTTTTCCGAATAAGGGTCTAAAGGAATAAACCAATCGGTGACGGCTTTTACGCGTTTATAAAAAGCCTCAACATTTAGTTCCTTCGGTTTTGCCAAAGCCAGACTATCGGTATCGCAAAACACCCAATCTAATTTTTGCTCAGCGGCTTTGGTTTGCGCGAGCGCCAACATGAGCCTTGCAGCTCCAGTAGTTAGTGTTGCCACTAAAGGGTGAAAGTAAGAGCCCGGATACTCATGCTGTTTGGTTTGCTCGATGCGTTTGCGGCCTCGATGGTCGTAGACTTCCAACGGCTTCTTTTCGGATAACTTGTCCGGGTTCATTTCGACATAGATGCCGTAAGCCATCGCGTTCAGAATGATCTTGATCGCAAGCTGATGTTGGGGCGCTTCGCGCTTCGCCATATCTCGAAGTTGTACAAATCTGACAAAGGGGTCTTGGGTGTTTGGATCCACTCCAAAACGCTCGTCGCCAAATAGATTGATTGGTTGGAGCTGATCTTGGGTTTCCAACACTTCGAAGGTTAGCGCTGCTTCGATTTTCGGTGCTTTACCCGTCATCAGTTTCGACACGACACAATCGGCCAGCGTGTACACTAGGGTCTCGTCGCTAGTAAGCGTGTTCAGCGCGGTGTGTTCGGTATCCCCGTGATAGACTGCCCGAATAGGAAATCGGTCGCTGTTAGGTTTTAACTTCACGACGGTTCGAATTTTGCGCCAGAGGCTTGGGTTCTGAAAGTCATTCGCCGTGACGTGGTCAAGAAACGCCTGCGTCTCTTCGGTGCTGTCCTTCCACCCGATTGTCTTTGCTTTGACGAACTCCCATAGCCCCTGAAGCGCATTCACAGTCGGGTACATCGCCTTGAAATCCACGACGCACACCTGCTCGACTTGGCGGCGAATGTGCACTTCGGTGCGCCCGCCGAAATATGCCGACATGAGCTCACCCATAAGCCCGGGCGAGAATTCTCGTTGAGAGATCGCAAGCGGTGAAACGCCCATTTTCTTCAGATAGGCTTTGCCCAGACTCGCCTCGCTGAAGATGTTCTGCGCCGTGGTTGGAACCTGGTGATTTTCGTATTCCGCAATAAGCCGCGCGTGACACTCCCACGTCGCTTGAACATCGTTCATGGCGTAATCGAGATACGTCTCTGAAAGCGCCTCGCCGTGTTCCTCACTCGCGATCTTGCGGGTTTCAGTCTCTAATTGTTCGCATAGACTCCCAAGGGAAAACCGGCGCGAATAAAGCGCGTTTGCGAGTGTTGAGATATCAGTAAAAAAGCCCCTCTTCGGCGGTGGCCGGTTGGGATTGTTATCTTTGTGGTCATTGCTTGCGAAGTCGAACTTAGCGCCTGCGGTCCCGAGGGATTTCACTCGAACATTTGGGTGTGCGGGATCTTTGGAGAACTGCAGGGTGTAACCGCCGCGCATTCGATCATTGCGCGCCGAGTCCCAAGACAGTGCCAGGCGTGAAAGATCAAATGGCAAGTTAAAGCCAATGATGTTTCCACGCAGGCGGTAGCCGTAAAGATAGAACACTTCGTCGACGAATTGCTTTAGCGGCAGGCACTTCAATCCGCGACGCATGCAATAGGCTGCGAGCGTTTCTGGTTCACGTCCCGTCAGTGCATCAGCGCGATAAAAGAACCCTGCCTCGATCACGTTGCCGCAGTCGCGAACCTGATAGGCGCCGACACGCAGACTCTGCGACACGTCGATCTTGGTCTCTGTATCGAATACCAGGTCGTAGCGCGACGGCTGTTTGTTTCTGATGCGCTGCGCCCGCTTCGTTCCGGATGTCGGCTTCCGGGTAAAAGCGCGCACCTGAATGGGAAGATGATCAACATTCATTATTCGTCCTCCTCAGATGGAATGAGGAAGGAACCCGCCAAGTGCATCATTCCGAGCCCAAACTTCATGAGGTCGATGATGCCGACTTTGGTTGGGTCGATCCGGTAAGCCTCAGTGTAGAGTGGACGGAAATCGTCAACGCCGATCATGGGCTTCCCAGAATGGCGCACGAGCGTGAGCATGATTAGGTCCGAAAACCCCATCAGACCGCGGCCTACGCGCTCACCTTTTGAACGCGGCGGATGAAATGGTGCTGGCTGCAGCCTTTGATTTGCGGTTAGGATACCGTGATCATTCGGATTGATATCGACGGTCCAATCCGGATCGTTCTGTCGTCCTGCGATATGATGCGCCTCAGGAAAGCGGCAGTCAAAGTTTCCGGAGATGGCGCAGTACTGGCCGTCTTTCGGTTTGCGGTGGTACTGGGATCGACGTGATCGGCAGATAATCGCGTAGCGCTCACCGTCTGCAGTTTTGATCAGGCGCTGTTCTAAAGCGAATGGGTTTGTCTCGCCGCAGAACTCACACTTGGGATGGTTGGTGCCGAGTTTGTGGAGCCTGTCTTGTAGCAGCAACATAGCTTCGAGGTGATCGGGAATCATTACGCACCCCCCGCTTGCAATGGTCGATAGATTTCATCGAAACGCGGTTGCTTTTGCCTCATGAGTTGCAGGAGCGTGTTCGGAACGGTCTCGAATGGCCAAAGACGACCAGACGTATCGAGAACCCCTTTTCCTACGAACCTGTCTAGCACGGACCAGTTTCGCGTTCGGAGAGCTTGCCCAACCGCGTTCTCGTGTTGTCCGGCGAGCGAGATGTGAACGCGATTCCGAGTTTTTACTTTTCGCACCTTTCCGCCTGAAAGCACTTTTACGGTGGCCGCGGGCACAGCGGACACAATCCAGGTCTTGCCGGTCCAATTGGCGACGTCTTGATCATGTAAGTAACGCCGAAAGCGTTCGATTGAGACGTTCTGTCCAGCGACTGCTTGCTTGAGATTTGGACGCTTCAAGAAACGCGTCAGCGCTTTATCTAGCGCCACTTCGTGCTGGGGGTCCGGTTCGGGCGAGCGAATGTACTTCTCACTCGGTCTTGGGTGTCCTCGTGCCTGAGACAGGCTGAGGCCTTTGGCCAACCCGCGCGCTTTGCGCCGGGCATACTCTGCTTTGTAATCGCGTTTGCGTGTCATACTTTACATTCCTTGACTGCGACGGCGCGTTGCCGACGCAGTAGAAATGCGCATGCGGAATCCCAGAGACTAGCACTCTGAAATACTGAATTATTTATACCTATTTCCAGATATTTCTGGACAATTCTGGATTCGGACTCATCGAAGCTGAGCCTCATCATCTTGAAACGTGCTGAGACTAAATCCGCGCCGCAAGTCTAATTGCTTGTGGTTCTTTTCCAGGTATCGACGATAGTGCATCAAGCGCGTATCCGGGGCTAAGCGTTCAAAGTTTTCGATACTGCCACGGCAATAGTTTATCGCTTCAAGTCGGTATTCTCGTTGAGATTGTGGGCCTGGTTTGCGGCGCGGCCGATAACCCTCAAAACTCCGAAACTCTTCATCACTCACACAACGGATCATCTCAAAGTGATGCGTTGAATCTGAAGCATCGTGGTCATCCCCGTCATAGAAACAGTCGAGCCAGAAGTTCGCCGGTATGATTTGAAGCTCGACGGTTTGCTCGTTTCGAATTCGTCCAATCGCGCGCAGATGCCCTGAAACAAGACGATCGAGCAAAAGGCGTTTACTGCGAGTTCTCGCTCTTTCCTTTTTCACAAATTCCACAGAACCGTGAATGAGCACCAAATCGTCGTGAACGGGCACTCCGTCCATTTCCACCTCGCAGAAAACCAGAGTGCGCATGAAAATTTCACCGATATACTCGCCCTTTGCCCAGATTTTATTGAGTTTTTCATCCATTTTGGGCTATTATCCGATTTAATGGAAAAGCGATTTTGCTAATCGGTTTTGGAGTTTAGAAATGGAATTAATACCCGATTCTAAAACAACCGACGAATGGTCAAATCGGTGTTCTTATTGGCAATCGGAATACCAAAAACAAATTCCGAAACGGAAAAGGCGGGAAAGACCTAATACGGGTTTGGTTTTAACCGGTTTTGGGCTCGTTATTAATGTCGATAAAGGCCGCCTAATCATTAAAGACGGGATGACCCATCATCCGCAAAAGAACGTGGAATATGAATTCTTTCCGGGCGCACTAGATATTCCGCTACGAATTGTGATTGTCGATGGAAAGGGAAGCATAACGCTCGACGCATTGGATTGGATGGCGGAACAAAGCGTCGATCTCATTCGGCTAACCTATGATGGGCAAGTTCGCTCAGTGATGTCGGCCAATGGATATGCGGCAGACCCGAAAAAGATCGCGTGGCAAAACAAATTGCGCGCGGACGATGCGGCTCGATTGAGGTTTGCCGTCCCAGTTATCAAGCAGAAGATAGAGGCGTCGCTATTCAATCTGGAGAATCTTCTTCCAGAATCACAGTCACGGGACAAGGCGATCGCAAAATCGAAAGAGCTGATCAAGGCGCTCAGACGATCTCCGCCCAAATCAATCTCCGAGTTGCTCGCCATCGAGGGAACAGCGGCGCAAGGGTACTTCTTCTCCTGGCGCGCGCTGCAGCTCAAATGGGAGAACACCAAATCGCATCCTATTCCGGACGAGTGGAGGAATTTCTTTTCGCGATCTTCTCTGCATGCGAGTGGGCTTATCAGGCCTAGGAATCGATACGCAACGCACCCGGTGAACGCCATGCTCAATTACGTTTATAGTTCGCTTGAGAGCCGGGTTCGCATCGAGGTTGTCGCTGATGGTTATGACCCCGCCTTGGGGATCATTCACGACCAATGCGGAGCGGAAAAACACTCATTTGTTTTTGACCGCATGGAGCCGTTGAGGCCGGTTGTGGACCGCGCGGTGCTTAGGCTGGCTGAGGAAGAGACGTTTTCTGGGGCGGATTTTCAGTTGCAGTCGAACGGGGTGGTGAGGGTCAATCCGGAATTGGCTAGGAGGTTGGTTGACTACACCCACCCTCGCAATTCAAATTGACTTTTAATACGTCTGAGGGGTGATCAGGTGAAGCGTATGGGCACCAGAACCGATTCACTTGTCTTCGATATTTGGACAATGCCCCGAGAACATCCAGCTTGAGGTGATGAAGCAAGTCGGGTTTATGGTTCTGAGAACAGGCGAGGTTGCAATGAGTCGACTTGGACCAGAGCGGGACGTGAAGCTGGCCGCGGTACGCAAGCGCGCTAGGCGCGCTAACGCAAACCCCGTGAAGGTAGTACCCACCATGGGTGCCTCCAAATCGAGCGACTCAAACGAAACTCAAAAAAGCGGCATTGCGAAACGATACAAGTCGCTCCGCAAGGGAGTTCGATACCTGTCCGGCGATCCAATTGTTCGGATCCTAACGTTTGGCTTGGTGGTGCTAACCTTCATCCAATTGTTGATTGATCTCAATGACCGAGATGAACAGCGCGCAGCGCTCCAGGAAGAACGGATTTATCGCGCATGGCTTACACTCCTAAACACAGAAACTACAGATGCAGCCAAAGGAAAAAGCCTTGAGTTTCTATTCTCTAACGGCGAGAGTTTTGCAGGAATCGATCTTTCTTGCGAAACTATGGGCAGAGGTTGGAACCCGGACACCAATGAATGTGAAAACCCCATCCGGCTCGTCAACCTAAATCTTGGCAGCCCGCTTAGCAAACCAGTCGTATTTCAGGACGGACCAACCGTTAGCGGAAACAGCCTCGGCCCTGCTGGAATACGCATGGACCCCCTCAAGAAATCTACCGTCTGTTTTGGCGACCGTTTAAGAGGAACGCCGGTCGATCAAGACAGTCTTATAGAGGCCTGGGACGCACAACGTAAGTCAACAACAAAAAGACGGGATTCGCTTCTAGAATCAGGCGCAAATTTTACGCGAGCAAATCTTTCGGGCATTCAGTTCCGAAACTCACATCTGTCAGGAGCCACATTCGATTATTCGTATTTGGACGGAGCTTTGCTTGATGAAGTTACTGCAGAAGGGGCTTCATTCTACAAAACAAGTTTAAATGGGACCCTCATCACAGACAGCATCTTCGATCTTGCTTACTTTGATATCGGCGACTTGGCCTATGCGTCGGACGTCGAGAAGTACTTTCTCGAAATGCCCGAAAAAGATAGGGTTTGGTTCGGAAACTCGCGATTTAATAAAGCCGACGTGACGACTTATGGATCTCCAGTGTTTGTCGGGTTCGTAAATAACGAGATGCGCAACGCCATGTTGAGCTTTTATTCGATGCGCACGGTAACGGATGACGGGGCTATTCCACTTCACTCGAAGAATGCGTCATCCATCACGCTATCAGATTTGTCCTGTTCTTATTTGCGGCGCTCAACAAATATGAAAATCGTCGCCAGCAAAATTTCGTCAACCGTTTTTGGCGAACCACCAAACAATGACGAGCGGATTGATCCATCAAGCTCGTTCTGGGCAAGCGAAAACGCTCTACCGATAAATTTCGGTCAACAGGGGAAACCGTTCTTTTCGTGCCCGAACTCCACCGAAACTTGGATAGATATCACTAGCGAAGGAGCATTGGACGCCTGCACCCTTATGGAGCCTATTAGAAGGCAACAAAGCGGACGATCTACAATCCACAGCGAATGAACTACAATGGTCGTGCGAACCTCACCCCTTTTTGAACACTGAATCAAACCTGCTTGCTTTGACTGGGGACTTTCCCGATTTCGCTTCGGCGTTGCTCCCCTGCGCAGCAACCTTCAGTGGGGATTCAAGGCAAAAATCGTCAGGAACTAGAAAAGCCGCGCTAATAGATTCGTGTTGTCGATCGACGTTTAGCGGCTATTCTTCTTTACTGTTAATGAGTTTGGAGGCGCGCAATCATGAAACTTATCAGCTTAGTTTGCTTCGCTGTCGTGTCGTGCACCTTCGGTTCTGCGAGCGCAGATCAAGTGAGACTCGCTCTCGTTATCGGTAATGAAGACTACCCGAATGAGGTCGGCAGGCTGACGAATCCTCATGAAGATGCAGACGCAATTGCGAATGCTCTGACCTCTGTGGGATTTCAAACAACCATAGGAAAAGACTTAAACGAAGATGAGTTTATTGAATTGCTCGGGGAGTTCGAAAGTCGCCTAATTTTTGAATCTTCGAATGGATCCGAAGTAACGGCCTTTTTGTACTATTCGGGCCATGGCGCTTCAGCTTCCATCCGAGGGCGACGCCAGAATTTTCTCATTCCAGCAAAAGAAACGGTCACAAATGTCCCTCAGCTGGTCAGGCATGGTATTCCTTTAGAAGAAACGATTGATGCCCTTTCCCTCACAGGTGCAACCTCAATTTTCGTCGTCACGGATGCTTGTCGTAATGACTTAGTCTCCGCATTCGATAAGTCAGGTAACAAGGGGTTCGTCAGCCAGGCAACTAGGTCGGGTATGTTCGTAGCTCACGCCACTTATCCGGGCTCAACGGCGCCCGACGATGGATTGTTCGCAATCACTCTAGCGAAATACCTCCAACAAACCGGTTTAGAAGCGGCACGAGTGTTCCAACTCACAAATCGTGAAGTTGCGAGGTATCGTGGATTGAGTGAAATACCGACCACAGCGAACGCACTTCTGGGTGATATCTGTTTTGTCTCGTGCGAAGGCGGTAACGACGTGGTCGGCGCACAGACGATCCAAAAACCATCAATTCGAAACATCACCGGACGGGATCATTTTGTCCGAGTATTTGAGTACTTCAACAATCCCGTGCGAACGATTAGTGATTTTGACCGGATCATGCCTGAGTTCGAAAACGCTTCACTCAAGACTTATGACAAGTTCTATCTGGCCGAAATCAACAAGCCATACGATGAAGGCACAGCATCTGAATCGACGGGCTTATTCAGGTTTTCCTTTGATAAGCAGACAGGTGAAATCTACTCTTCGCAGCTCACCCTAATCCCAAAAAACGAGGCTATGATACGGAGTATCGAAGCCGAGGTTCTCGACAATTTTGAAATCAGCAGAACTGACTATGACGCCATCGTGCAACCGGGTTTCGCGTCGAAACCGTTTGAACTCGATCACCTGGGTACACCAATATCTATCCGAAACGTTGGTTCTCAACTGTGGATAAGTGGAACATTCGAGGCGAGTAATGGTCGAGACGACTTTGACCCAGTACTACTCGATGACGGAAAAAAAGGCCTCGAACAGCATTTTTCTTCCCTCGCACAATTCGCCGATAGCTCTCGTTCTGAATACAGCGAATATGCGGGAGTCTATTCCAACTACTGTGGTCGAAATTTCGCATCACCAAACGGCATAGTCGATATGCGCAACTCGCAATGGGTTATTTGGTTTGCGGGAAATGTACCTTATTGGCAATCTTGGGTGACCGGTTCACCTGACTATGGAAAACCGGGGTATGACCTCAAGGTCTCCGATGTGGGATTTACAGATTCTAACCCGACCAGGCAGTTTCAAGCTAAACAATTCTCCTATAGATCGGACAATCCGGAAGGCGAGTCTGTATTGAGTCAGATCGCTTTTTTTCGTGAACCAAGCGCCAACAACATTATGTCGGCTGTCGTGCTTGACGAACGCGGTCGGTCAATCGGACCACAGTATTTTCGCTGCACCGAACCAATAACCTTCCCATATGGCGTGAAGTTCGACCACTTCGACCTGATGGCGATCCCTTCAAACGGTCAAACATGTGATCAATATTACACGGACGACCTGATTGCACAGCTAAACGAGGGCGTTGAACGCCAATACTGGTCGACCCGCGAAAGCATTTGCAAGAATGCTCCGGATTAGAAATTGCACCGAACATTTTTGCCTAAAGATGAACAAAAAAAGATCCCCTTATCCCCGCCTTTTGAGGCGGGGTTTTTTGTTTTCGGGGTCCGGTTTTTTTCGCAATTCCTGTCGCGAAATTCACTGGATTCCTGCTTGTTGGTGAGTTTTTCTCATACATTCGGAGGAGATTTTGTGCGGCCCCTTGACGTTGGGAAAAGTAAGTTTGAACAAAAACGGCAGGATGATTAACCAGTTTTGGGCGCGGATTTTGCGGCTCTGAGCCCTGTAAACACTGCGAACTATCGTAAAAAGGTCACGTTTGAATGCTTAATTACAGTTAGCGGGAACCTTCTTCACCGGCATGCTTTCTTCATGCTAGAGTAAGAAACTTAGACGAACCTCACGGGGAAGTTATCGGAGTTCGTCTAATGAAAGGCTTGGGACGAATGGTGCTACTTGTATCATCCACGGTTGCGATGTTTGCCTGTACAGGCTGCGTCCAGACCAGCCGTCATGCCGCAACGCCTGTTGTTCAGCAGCCGCGAATTTCAGCTGCCGGGAGTGTGACCAGCGGCAGCGCCGGACCGAGTGTGGCATATTCCAGCTCGTTTGAGGCGGTACAGAAAATGCCGCGTCTCGCCTTCGAGGAACCGGAAGTCTATTCGGCGCCGCTGGAGATCAGCCAAGACAAGCCGTTCTCAACGTCCAACCTCTATTCGAGTGCGGCCCTGACGGCCTTGGCAGCAGATCGTGAGCGCATGAACCTCAACGCGATCCCGCGCGATACCCGAAACCTGTCGGCTGAACTGACCCTGTCAGCCAGTGCCGAGCAGACCGGGCTTGGCTTTGATGTTGGCCTCGCGCCGCGTGTCAGTATCTCGCGTGACGGGCCTTATGCCACGCGCCGAGTCGGTGGTGAGGTTCGGATCGGTCAGAACTTTGACAAGCGCGGGTCAGGCGACCCGGTTTCCAGCTGGTATCTGTTTGCCGGTGCCGATGGCGAAGCGCTGGTCTGGGAGCCCAATGAGAATGGCGCAGTATCGATCACCGCGATGGCCCTACGCGACAAAGTCACAGTCGGTGACATCCAGGCCGGGATTTCGTTCCAGCAGGGCCCAGGACAGCTTTCTTTCAGTTACATCCGCCGCGAAGTGGAGTATCGGGAGCGCAATCTAGGCGCTAGCGAGACAGAAGACTTTGCGGGACTCAGCTTCACAATACGGCGGTAAGCCTCATCATCTCTCAACCTGTTTTGCAGGGCTGCTTGTCATGGCGGCCCTGTTTTTTGTGCCGGTCGCATTCGCGCAGGAAACAGAACAAACTGAACCTAACCCAGGGGCCTGGTCGCTGACCTCGGAAAATGACCTGTTTGGCGGGACTGACAGGAACTATTCCAACGGCCTGAGGATTGAGCGGGTGACCCCTGCCAACCGCGTCACGCCCGGCCTGAAATGGGTCGCCGACCGCATCCCGTTCCTTGATCTTGATCGCACCGAGCTGCGTCAAGGATTTGCCCTGTCGCACACGATCTTCACGCCGGAAGATATTACGCTGGTCGACCCGGACCCAACAGACAGACCCTATGCGGGCTGGCTCTATCTTTCCGGCACAGTGGTTGCGACGACCGGCGATATCCAGGATATTTTGCAGGTCAATCTCGGCGTTGTTGGCCCGTCCGCTGGCGGCAAGTTCGTACAGGAAAACTGGCACGACCTGATCAATGCGATCGAGCCGCGCGGCTGGGAAAGCCAGCTGAAAGACGAGCCCGGCCTCGAAATCACAGCCCAGCGGATGAAGCGCTTTGATGGGCCGGGCCTGCCGCTGGGTCTTGAAAGCGACCTTGAAACCCATGGCGGCGTCACGCTCGGCAATGTTCGAACCTATGCCTCGGTTGGAACGACCGCCCGGATCGGCTGGGACCTCAGCGCCGATTTCGGCCCGCCGCGCATTCGTCCGGCGCTGGCAGGAGCAGGTGTTTTTGATCCCAATCAGAAATGGGGCGGCTACCTGTTCGCCGGGATCGAGGCCCGCGCTGTTGGCCGCGACATGTTCCTGGATGGCAATCTCTGGCGCGATGGCCCGCGGGTCACCGACCGCCGCGACCTGGTCGGCGATATGCAGGCCGGGATCGCCGTCAATCGCGGTAATGTTCAGGTCGCGCTGACCTATGTTCACCGCACCGAAGAGTTCAAGGCGCAGGCTGGGCCACAGCGCTTTGGCGCTGTTTCAATCTCGGTGGCGCACTAGTTTCGCAAGCTGTGGGACGCATGACCCAAGCTCAAGGCAGTTTTACAATCTGGTGATGCGTGGTCCGGGCCTTGGCACTGGGCCAAGCGGCGGCGGGCGGGCCCGGCTCGCGTCCAAAATGGCAGGCCCGAGACTGTCATAGAGGGCCGAAATCTCGGTGCCATAGCGCGACCGGAACCGCGCCGCGAAACCGGGCGGCGCAATCAGGCCAGGGCGCTTTCGGGCGAGATGAAAGGCAAGGCGCCGTGCGCGCTTGTCCGGTGCCTCGAGCAGGGCTTTGAGGTGTCTCAAACGGCTCAATAAAGGGTCAGCCGGGATCAATCCTTTTGCCTGTCCGTGCCGGGCCATGTCGCAGCCCGGAAAAACCAGGGATAGCGGCGGCCCGGTCCGCTCAAATGAGCGAAACCGAAAGCCGGGTGCACGTGTTGCCCGCGGGCGATGATAGAGCGGCACCTCGGTCCTGTCTTGGGGCAGGTCCGGTTCGATTTGCAGGGCAAGATAGACGATCAGACGGCGCAGATAGGCCTCCAGCGCGCGAATACCGGCCTTCAGGCGCTGCGCTGCCGCCCTGGTCAGGGACAGGGGCGTCAAATGCGCATCGTCCCGGCTCAGCACACGGTCATGCAGACCCAGCCCGAGCCGCGTTGCCAAACCTGTAAATCCATCCGCAACAGCCATGCGGTGGAGTATGCAAGTGGTGGAAGCTCGGTCGGATTGGGGCGCGCGCTAAGGACTGCTTGTGGCGGCGGAGGGGATATTCGCGAGTGGCATAAGGCGCCCTAAAACGGCCGCTCGCGATATCGGACTTGCATCAAGAAGCAGACGCCCACGGCTGACTCTCGCGGCGGCAGGATTAGTCGGCAGACACCTGCTCTGAACTTTGCTTGCTTGCCTGCATCCATGCAGCTGCTTGCTGCTGGCCAAGGGATATTAGGTTGCCCATGGCCGCGTTCATATCGATGAGGTGTAAGCCCCAATCCTCCAGGATAAGGCCATCGATGACGACGTCACCGGTAATGTCGTCAGTTCGCGCGTCCTCTGGGTCGGCATTAATATTGATAGCCAGCCAAGTGTGCGTGTCATTGTTGCGGCATTCTGCGGTGAGTAGACCCGGGACCGCTGCAAACGGCGTTTCGACCTGCACACCCTCGCCGAATGTCCCTTCAACTCCAGCGGCAAAGGCGCGTCTTGCAAGATTGGCATTCAATACACCGTCATCGCCGGACACGATTGCCGGATTGACGCACAGGGCTCTCTTGTTGGCACTTTGAGTCTTGCCGAGCGGGGTATCGGTTGGGGGGGCTCGGTCCCCTCTGAAGGACACGTAGCCGACCATACAGCCCGTGTCGGATGCAGTCTCGCATGGCGGGAGGGGATATGCGCCCGTTTCATCCGGGTAGATGTTTGTTCCAATTGGCATCACCGAAATGATCCGGTCCATAACATCACTATCTGCGATCTCTGCGGACGTCAGTTGCAAGATCAGATCAGCACCCTGCGAATGACCGAGTAAGATAATACCTCGGCCTTGGTTTTCTTCTGCAAGATAGGTCTCCCAAGCAGACTTAACGTCATCATAGTTGAGCGTCGGGTGAGCCTTGTACTCGCCTGTCGCCATGAAACTCAGAAGATGCGTCAGCGTCACCTGTCGATACAACGGGGCATATAGACGGCAAATTGATCCGAACCGCGCAAATTGCTGCTGAATGACTTGCCGCTCTTCTGCATTAGCAACCATGTCGGAGTTCGGGGATGTGTCTTCTGAAACTGTTGGATAGATGTAGAAACAGTCGAACTTGGGGGCTTCTGCGAGCGTGAATGTTTCGAGGTTGGTCGCTCCGTCGGTCTTGACGATCGTTGTGGCGAGGTCCGTGTCGCAAGCATCCATCTCCAGCGAGGGATGGCATAGCCAGTTTGATGGAACGCTATAGTCAACGGGCGTGGGCGCCTCTGGGCCTTGGATCGTTTCTTCAACGACATCATTTGGGAAGGCTGCTTCGTTTTCGAGCGCAGCCTCTATGGTGGAGGGTTGCGCCGTATCTTGTGTTTGCGCGCAAGCGGCGACCATTGCCGCCACAAGCCACCAGAAAAGTCCTCGTGCCATAGAAATCACCCCCAAAACGTAGACTGTATGTCTTCAAAAATATGCCTGGGTCAAGTTGCGAAAGAGCGATGTTCTTGCCCGCAAGGGCGCTGTCAGACTAAAGTTTGTTATCGTAGTCGAGTTTATAAATGGCGGGTAAGGATAACCGAATTTATTTGACAGTTTTGATTTCGACGGGACCCCGAGACGCCTTTAAAGTCGTCAAGACTTTTTACTCTGACAGTACCTGCAGAGCGGCTTACAATCGCCCCAACTAAGACACTCATCTAATCTCTGCTCCTGACCCAAAGCAGCGATTCGAGCCATCAGGGTCCGCCTTCCAGCCCCATATCGTTGCGGTGAACGATGGCGAGGCGGCGGCGACATCTTCTGGCGGCAGCCCGGCAATCAACGCGATATCATCAGAGCAATGGCTATGGCCGCTGGTGCGTTCATGCCGGGGCTCTTCCTCCATCGCTGCGAAATAGCGATTATTCCCCAGCCGCGACGAGGCCACTGGCGCGGCCCATGACGTGGAAGATCTCGTTCTGCTCCATCACGCCGCGGACAAGCTCGGCGCCAGGGCCGCGGGCAAAGATTGCGACATCCTCGCCAGCATGGGTTTCAGAGCCCATGAAAACTCGTGACTGCTGCTGGTAGTCCTTGGCCGTGGTGTCGACCTCGCTGAGGTCTTCGCGGTCGCAGTTGAGGCCATCCTCTTCGCGGCTGCAGGCGCTCTGTCCATTGGCATAGGACAGGGTCGTATAGGGCAGGCCGTCGGCGCCGCGGGCGATGACGCCATTATCGTATTCGACCTTGCCGAGGATCGGATTGTTGCGCTTGGGATATCCGGCAATTGTCATCGTATGGCTGTGATCGGCGGTGACGATGATCAGCGTGTCGCGCGCGTCGGTCATCTGCAGAGCCGCGGCGATGGCCTGGTCAAAGGCATCGGTGTCGCCCAGCGCGCGGGCGGCATTGACGCCGTGATGGGCGTGGTCGATCCGCCCGCCCTCAATCATCAGGACATAGCCGTCCTCGTCGCGCGACAGGCGGGTGATGGCCGCGCGGGTCAGGTCGGCCAGCGATGGCTCGCCGCCGGGGTCGCCAGCGCGGTCGAGATTGAACTGCATGTGCGAGGGCTCAAACAGGCCCAGCACGCGGGCCTCGGAGTTAAAGTCTATGGCGGCAAAGCCAGCCGCATCGGTGATCACTTGGTGTTGGTCAGACCTGGCGCTCCAGGCCTCGGTGAGGATCGCGCCATCGCTGCGGCTGCCGGTCTTGTCGGCATATTCAGGGTCAGTGCTGTCTGTGGGCAGGAAGTGCTGGCGCCCGCCGCCCAGGGCGACCTCGAAGCCATCGCCGTCTGGCCACTCGATGAGCTGGCGTGCGATGTCCTTGCAATCGGGGCTGGCGGCGCTGCCAAAGGAGGTATCATCCTCCCAGTTGCGGCTGGCGCTTTCGGCATAGGTTGCGGCTGGCGTGGCATGGGTCAGCTTGGCGGTTGAGACAATGCCGGTGGCAAGGCCGCGGCGCTCGGCCAGTTCGAACAGGGTGTCTGTGCCATTGCCGGACTGGCTGGCGCAGTTGCCCATGGCCGCGTCTGAGGTCAGGCCGAGCGTACGCGAACGGGTCTTGACGCCGCTGACCATGGCGGTTGCGGTCGAGGCGCTGTCGGCGACCTGGGCATCATGGCTATAGGTGCGCGACAGGCCGCTATGGGGCAGGGTATCCATGGCCAGGCGATAGCTCTCGCCGTCAAGGCCGCGGACCTGGCCGGCATAAATACGCGCCGCTGTGATGGTCGAGATGCCCATTCCATCGCCGACAAACAGGATGACGTTTTTGGCTTTCGGGGTGAAGGCCGGGCCAGCGCGCTTTGCAATCGCGGCCTCTGCAGTCTTGTAGTAGCTGTCTCCGGCCTGGATCGGGACTGCGGCGCGGGTTGAATAGTCAGGCCCCGTCAGGCCGGGTGTGGACGCACAGGCAGCTGCGCCAAGCGCGAGGAGGGCGGTGGTAAAAGCAAAGCGCATGGAAACAATCCCTGTTTGTGGCCGATCAGTCGACTACCGTCTTAATGCCATCTTATGACGGTTTTGAAGCAGTTTGTCGGTTTCCTCTCTGGGCTAGCAATATACCCACAAGAATAAGTGCTGCGCCGCCGCCCTGAAGCGGAGCCAGAGGCTCGTCGAAGAGCTGCCATGAGACGGCAGCGGCGACAACTGGCTGGGTCAGCAGGACAATACCGGCAATCGCGGGCGAGGTATGACCGAGTCCCAGAATGATCAGGCCTTGCCCGCCAATCTGCACCACGAGGGCGAGGAAAAGCGGCGCGGCAAAACCTGAAAGATCAGACGGCAGCCAGGCTTCCCCGAAACCGGTGACCAGCAGGGCCGCTATGAAGATTTCAGTCACCGTGAGCCAGAATATGGTCTGCAATCCACTCATGCTGCGACGTGCAACATTCGACGCGACCACATAGCCCGAGAGGATGATGGCACCGCACAGTGACAGGAAATCACCGCGAATATCTGCCTTGCCATTCTCGCCGCCGCCAAAGGCTAGCGTCGCTGCACCGATCAACGCGATCAACACTGCAAAACCCCAGACCGGCGCTGGCCTTTGCTTCAGAAACAGCCAGGCTGTCAGACCTGCGCAAACATTGCCAAGACTGACGATGAATGTCGCATTGGCAACGGTTGTGAAGGTCAGGCCCCAGTGCCAAAGGCCAATCTCAAGCGCGAAACAGGTGCCAGCAATGACCACGAACCTGTTCGGCTTCATGGGCAGGCGTTTTTCAACCACAAGCAAGATCAAGAACAGGACAGGCAGCGCAAAGACATAGCGCCAGAAGGCAATCGCTTGCGGCCCCAGATCACCGAGCCCCCAACGCAGACCAATCGGGGCAAAACCGATACAGATAGCGCCGAAAAAGACCATGATCGGCCCGAACCATGGCGGTATCGTACGTGCGGGTTTTGCCGTCATTCCAAACCCGCCTTTTGCCGAATCTCCAGCCTGGTCATACCGCTGGCGCGCAATTCAGCAAGGCTCATACTCTTGTCGCGCTTGGACAGGCGTTTGCCATCTGCCCCCATGACCAGGCGGTGGTGGCGGTAAGTCGGCTGCGGCCAGCCCATCAGGACTTGTAACAGGGTCTGGATATGCGGCGCATCGGCGAGATCATCGCCGCGAATGACGTGGCTGACGCCCTGCAAGGCGTCATCATGGGTTGCGGCAATATGATAGGCTGACGGGCTGTCCTTGCGGGCAATGATGATGTCGCCGTGGCGCTCAGGCTCAGCCCGCACGGTTTCGCGCTCGTTTTCTGTTTCGAGCGTGAAGCGGAGATCTTTCCAGGCAGGTCCCAGATACGCGCGGCACCGGGCGAGCGACAAGCGCCAGGCAAAGGCGTCATCGGCTTCTATGCGCCTCGCTTCCTCATCGAGCGGCAGTGGTTCACCCAAAAAGACCGGTTGCGGGCCATGCGGTGCGCGGCTCGCCTCAATAGCAATCTCGGCGCGGGTGCGAAAACAGCGATAGGCAAGGCCGCGCGCGCGCAAATCGTGCACAACCGTCTCGAAATCCTCAAAATGCTCAGACTGAACCCGCACGGGCTTCGGCCAGGTCAGGCCCAGCCATTCAAGATCCTGATAAATCGCTTCGGTGAGGTCAGGGCGGCAGCGGGTTGTATCAATATCCTCAATGCGCAGGATCACCGTGCCGCCTGCCGCTTCAGCCGCTCGCCAGACATGGCCAGCTGACACCGCATGGCCAAGATGCAGCCGCCCAGTTGGTGAGGGCGCAAAACGGGTGATAAAGTCAGAGATTGCCGTCTATCCTGTCAGAACGCCCACTGCTACAGTAGCAACAGATGTTTTTCATTGCCGTATAGGGGGTCATTGCTGTATCGCAAACTCTCCCGCCAGAGTTGGTTTACATGCCTTTCAATGAGTATAGTTCATCCCTGATCGACTGGTACAGTCAGACGATAGCTGGTTCGACGCTATGGTCGGCTGTCGGATTCGCTGTGACTGCGCTGATCGGGATACTGATTGTGTGGTACACCCTGCGGCTGATCTACCTGATGATCCGCGGAATTGCGCGCTGGATTGCGAGCCTGCGCAAAGAGGGCTGGCAGGGCTATGGCATTGCTGTTGCGCCAATGGGCGGACCAGGTGGGACCAAGGCGTCAAAGGCGCTGTGGGCCGCACTGGAACAGGAATTTGCGCAATTTGCCTTCGGCGCACCGTTCGGCATCCTGAAAGCACGCGCGCCCAAGGCGACAAAGCATAAGGGCCTGCGCGATGTTGCCAGTCGCGCCATGGCCAAATCTGACACGGATATGATGCTGTGGGGGCACCGGTCCGGCAAGAAAAGCGGCGCGATCCAGCTTGATATCCTGTCACGCGAAGGCAACAAGTCGGCTGCCGACGCGCAGCATAGCCGGGTCTACCTGCCACGAAACTTTGCCAAATCCCCGGAACTGGTGCGCAAGATCGGCGCTTATCTTGTCGCCCGCGCCCTGCAGCCCGGCCTGGCTCAGGCAACCGCGTTCAAAGCCGAAAAGATTGTTCCCGTGGCAGGCATTCTGTCCGAAGCGCTGGACCTGCGAAATGCCTTCCCGCCCGAGACCGTTTCACTGCTCGAGAATGACTATTGCGCGATGGCAATCCATGTCGGTGATCCTGCTCATCTCGACAAGGTTGTCTCATTGCGGCGAAAGCGGCTGGCAGATATCAATGCCCTCAGCCTCGAAGACCAGATTTCTTCGCGCATAGACCTTGGCCGTGCCTTACTGGCGCAGTCGGACCTGAATTTTGATCCGACCCGTATTCGCGAAGCGATGGATCACCTGAAAATTGCGGTCGACCAGCTCAAGCATCACCCGACCATCAAGGTTGCAACGGCGACCTCAATGGCGGTGCAAAAGGGCCAGTCCATGCTGCAGAACCGGCGGCGGTTCTCCGTCACTGGCGGCGGCGGGGTTTAGCCGCTATTCCGGCATTGGGCAGGACACGCCCGTGCCGCCAATCCCGCAATAACCCGATGGATTCTTGGCCAGATATTGCTGGTGATAGTCTTCAGCCATGTAGAAGGCTTCGAGCGGCTTGATCTCTGTCGTGATCTCACCGCGCCCGGCCGCTTTCAGGGCAGCCTGATAGGCGCGCCGGCTGGCATTGACACTGGCCAATTGTTCGTCGCTGGTCGTATAGATCGCCGAGCGGTACTGTGTGCCAACATCATTGCCCTGGCGCATGCCCTGGGTCGGGTCATGGCTTTCCCAGAATAATTTCAGCACATCGTCCAGCGCAATTACGGCTGGATCAAACACCACGCGGACGACCTCGGTATGGCCGGTCAGGCCGGAACAGGCCTCTTCATAAGTCGGGTTCGGCGTATAGCCGCCAGCATAGCCAACCTCAGTGACATGGACGCCTTCGGCCTGCCAGAAGATGCGTTCGGCGCCCCAGAAACAGCCTAATGCGAGGACGATGTCCTGCATGCCATCCGGCACTGCGGCGCCAAGTGGGCGGCGATTGACGAAGTGTTGCGTTGCGGTCGGGATCGGCTGCTCGCGCCCCGGCAGGGCGGTGTCTCGTGTGGGCAGGCTTGCAGGCTTTCGGGAAAACAGCATGGCGGGCTCCGGCGGCGGGTCTGACAGCAATATGGGTGAGATGCAGCTGTGCGCAATGGGCGGCCTTGCAGTCTGGTGCGGCTCGGCTATAGAAGCCCGCTTACGGTGAGGTGGCCGAGTGGTCGAAGGCGCACGCCTGGAACGCGTGTAGGCAGCAATGTCTCCAGGGTTCGAATCCCTGTCTCACCGCCACCTGGTCTGGGGTTTTTCAGGCAATTTTTTATCCCTTGAAATAGTCCCGACACTTCCGGGACTTGTGCGGCCTGGATCGGGATATTTGCTGTTTTCGGTAGATGCCGAGCCCTTAGAGCGTTTCAGGTTTCAGCAGAAGCATAGCCGGCATTGACGAGATAGTT
>CAYGKE010000009.1:0-53127 GCA_964350465.1 uncultured Hyphomonas sp. | reverse complement strand
TCAAATGTATTGTTTTCAATCACTGCTCCATCAACCGGATGATAGCGGTTGATGGGTGAATTCGGCACGCCATTCATGACCACCAATGATCCTGAAAAGCGTGTGCCGGTCAGGTTGCGAAACATGTTGTTGCGAACCGTTTGTTGGGCATTTATCACCCGCACACCGCCCGTATAAGGCGCGCCGTTTCCATCGAACAGATTATTCTCAACCAATGTGCCATTGCCATGGCGCAAGGTCAGCGTCCCGCGCGATTCATTGAACGTATTGCCGCGATAGATATTGCCGCCTGATTTATTTGAGATGATCTCAACTTCACCGCTACACCGGTCGAAGAAATTATGCTCGACCAACGTGTTTGAATTGGTCAGGGAGTAATGGCTGGTCCCAATTCGCAGTGTCTCACCGCCATTCGACCCGAAGACCGGTCGCGGTCCGAAATAGTTGTGATGGATGTGGTGGCCATTGTTTTGGCTGTCCTCGGTGTTGAGGCGCACGGTCATCGTCGGGCCTGAGTTCAGTTTTCCCGATAGATGATTGTGGTCGAAGACGTTATTCTGGCCATACATAACGACCCAGGTGTCGCGCTGGGCTCGATCTGGATTGTTGTAATTTTCAATAACTGTGCGCGTCACGCGCGAGTTGAACGCCAGTGTGTCACTATCGCGGCGAAAGCTGATCACTTCATTGCGCGGGGTATAGCCATCCCGAAACACCAGACCGGAAACGACGAGATACGCTCCGCCCAACCGCAGACTGGACTGACCGCTCAATATGACCTGGCCAGGTTCTTCGGCAACCAAGTAAATGGGGTGATCCTCGGTTCCTTCGGCCTCAAGGACCAAGTCGAAATCCCGCCAAACACCATTTGCAAGGACAATGACGTCGCCGGGCTGCAACGCTTTTTCTGCGACTTCGTACTCTTGCGGTGTGTGAACGACGATCTTCCGAAGCGGCTCTCCTGCGAGGCCAGCCTTTTCTGCAATCGCGATCTGGGGCGTCGAGCAAGCGCCCGTTGCAAGCAGCGCAATTGCAGTTGCGATCGCCAAAATCCTCATCTCTACCTCCCAAGCTGTTCAGTTTTCTGAACTTTCCACTTACGCTATTGAGGTCTTTCAGTTTGTCAACCATTAATGCATACCAATTTTCGCCGATAGAGGAATGCGGGATAAGGGTGAACACTATCTGAGTGTGTCGAATCCGCCACATAGCCCGAAAAAACCACAGAGGTCCTACCAATTAGTGCTTTTAATTAGTCCTATTTGTTGACAACACAAGGAGTAATGGTAGGCGTAGAGCAAGATCTTCGATGAATCGAGGACGAGAAAAAGCCTATAGGGAGGAATTCATGGCGACCGATAATCAAAACGCAGGTGCGCGCGTTTCCAACACAAGCATGCTGAAACTCTTACTGCTGAGCACAGCAGCTCTGACCTGGACGGGTGCTGTTCAGGCGCAAGATGCGCCAGATGCTGAGGAGACTGTAGAAGAAGAGTCGCGCCAGGATGTTGTCACAGTTACGGGCACACGTCAGGTCATTCAGAACACGATCGATATTAAGCGGCAGTCAACGACAATTGTTGATGGATTGTCTGCAACAGACATTGGTGATCTGCCAGCGCTCTCTATCGGTGAGGCTCTGGAGTCGATAACTGGCGCAGCGTCCCACCGCGAAAACGGCGGTGCGACGGAAATCTCAATTCGTGGTCTCGGGCCATTCCTTAGCGCGACAACCTTTAACGGCCGCGAAGCGACGAATGGTTCGGGTGACCGGTCGGTGAATTTCTCTCAATTTCCGTCAGAGCTGATGAACAAGCTTGCGATCTATAAGACCCAGGATGCGAGCCTGATTGAAGGTGGCGTCGCAGGTCTCATCGCCCTCGAGACGCTGAAGCCGCTGGAATACGGTAAGCGTCGTGTTCAGGTTGACTTGAAGGGCAATTATAATCCGGACCAGCAGAACATTACTGACTCCATGGCAGGCGATCTCGGCTATCGCGGAACGCTAAGCTATGTCGACCAATTTGAGCTTGAAGGCCTCGGCGATGTCGGTCTTTCAATCGGCTTGCAACGCAGCGACATTTCGCAACCTGAGCAGGAGATGCGCTCTTCTAGCCCAAGCGGCACGTCCTTGTTCGCCTGTATAGCAGACCCGAACGATCCGGACCTGCGCGGCTATGCAGCGACCAGCAGCGGTGACTGTGAGGATCAGGGTCCAAACTCAAGCAATAACGATGACTACAACACGACAATTGATCCTGCGACGGGCTTGGCGGTCGATGACGGTCTTGCTTACGCCTGGGCAAGCAGTTCGCGGGGGTTTCGCCAGAACGATACCCGCGACGAGCGCGACTCTGCTTTCCTGGCGCTTCAGTGGCAACCAAATGATCGCTGGGACTTCAATTTTGACACACAATGGTCCGAACGAATTCAGTCAGAGGATCGCTACGATCTGAACTTTGCAAACATGAAGCGCACGACTGAAGACTTGACGCTTGAGAGCCTGCAAGTTCAGCCCAATGGTGTTGTACAATTTATTGAGACCCAGTCTGACATCGAATCAAATGGCGAAATCTATTCGCGCACAGAAGAGTATTTTGGTGTCGGCCTAAGCGGATCTTATGATGCGACTGATAGGCTAACCATCTCGGGTGATTATTCGTTTTCTGAGACGACACGCGAAGAACTGCAAGTCTCTCTGCGTGTTTCCAGTCAGGGTGGTCCTGGCTCGGGTGGGCGCGAAAATGTCAGCTGGGCTCGCGACGGAGACGGATTTGTGAATTTCACGGTTCAGGATTTCGACGTCAATAACATCCTCAATTATACGGACGGTGTTCGCGCACGTGTTGATAGCGACGTGGACCGCACCAACACTGTCGAGGCCCTGCGCTTTGATGCCGACTATGATGTTGAGTGGGGTGCGATCAATAATCTCGATTTCGGTGTTCGCTTCTCTGAACTCGAATATGTCAACCTTGCCGGCACGCGCGACACTTACACCACGAGCGACTTGGACGGGACGACCGCCATTTGTTCAGCCGGCTTCCCGGAAAGCGACTTCCTGAGCAGCGCATCTGGCGCCTTGGTGACCCAGGTAGATGGTACAGGAAACGTCGTCAGCACCACCAATAGCTGGGCAACTTTCGACAATGCCTGCCTGTTGGACTACATCCTCGACGCAAATGGCGCGAGCCTGCAGTACCCTGACCAAGAGTATGGCAATAATGGTACGACGGACGTTACAGAAATGACCACAGCGTTCTACGCAATGGCCAATTTCGACACTGAGTTTGCCGACAAACCAGTCCGAGGTAATTTCGGGGTGCGCGTAGTAAATACGGACGTTGAGTCGCTTGGTTTCCGCAACGCCTTGTCGATCGTCACTGATCCGACTGATGGTACAATCGACCTGATCGAAGACACCACGACAGTTGAATCAATTGTCGGCGGCGGCGACTATACTGAAGTATTGCCAAGCCTGAACGTGGTCATGGACTTGCGCGACGATGTTGTTCTGCGCGGCGGCATCTTCCGTGGTCTGTCACGTGCTGACCCAGCGGACATGAATTTCTCACGCTCGTTCAGCACAGACCCTACGGCAGGTCCGACAACGCTCGCCGAACTTGTCACCGGCGTAAACGGATCGGGCAATCCGAACTTCGAGCCACTGACTTCGTGGAACTATGACCTCGCCGCTGAATGGTATCCTGATGCGGATACGATCCTGGCGGTCACCTTGTATGCCAAGGATTTCAAAGGCGGATTTGAAAACGCGGTTACCAATGAGACGTTCACGATTGATGGTCAGCAAATCACGACACCCGTCACTTTGCTGTCTACCAATGAGGATACCAGCTCGCTCTACGGTCTGGAACTTACAGCGTCGCATCGTTTCCAAAACTTACCAGAAGTTCTTGACGGCCTTGGCTTCAAGATCAGCTACAACATTGCTGACTCTGACTTCGAGTTTGAAGACAGCCTTTATGGCGATCAGGGCTTCAGAGACGCTAATGGCAATTTTGTACAAACGGCAGTTGGCATCGTTGAGCCAGGTAATATTCCGGGCTTCTCAGAGCAGACCTTCTCTGGTCAAGTCTACTATCAGAAAGGCCCATTTGATGGCTCTTTGATCTACAAGTATCGCAGTGAGTATTTCCAGCCATACACCTCAAATGGCACCCGTTTGCGCTATGTCGGCGATGTCGGTGTTTGGGAAGCGCGTGCTTCCTACCAGATTGCTGATAATGTGCGTCTGTCTCTGGAAGGCATTAATCTCTTTGATGCGCCTAAAGAGCAGTATTTCTTCACCACCGATAACCTTGGCGAGGTGAACTATTACGGCCCGCGGGTATTCGTCGGTCTTCGGGCGAAGTTCTAGGATAGTGCCCTTAGCATTAGAACTCTTCTTGAATTGGTAGGACAATTTGGTAGGGTTTTAATGCTAAGGATATTTTTTGAACTTGGAACACGACTATGGCTGAGCAACGTCTATACCAAAAAGTTGCCAACAAGATCTTGGAAATGATCACGTCCGGCTCTTACCCACCCGGCACGAGGTTGCCGGGTGAACGCGAATTAGCCGACCGGTTCGAAGTCAGCAGGGTGGTGGTTCGCGAGGCGGAAATTTCATTAGAAGCCCTTGGCCATGTTGAAATCAAAGTGGGATCCGGCGTCTATGTCCGAGAACCCAACTCGACAGATTTTAGTCGGCTTCCGTCTGTCAGCGCTTTCGAACTGACACAAACACGATTGCTCTTTGAGTCTGAATCCGCGGCACTAGCAGCGCGCATTATCACTGACGAGCAAATCTCTGATCTTGAGCGCACCATAGAACGCATGGCGAATGCCAATCACGACTCGCCTGACGGCGATCAGGCAGATCGCGACTTTCACCTTCAGATCGCGAAGGCAACTGGCAACGCCGCAATCATCTATATTATGGAAAGTCTCTGGCGGATGCGGACAGAGCTGCCTGAGGTTCGCAAAGTTTACTCCGCCGTCTGCGTTGAAGATTCTTCACACCGCGTCGATGAACATGCTGCAATCCTGGAAGCGTTGAGAGATCGCAACCCCGAAGAAGCACGCCGCGCGATGCGGACCCATTTCTCCCGTCTGATCGAAGCGCTCCTGGTGGCCTCCGAACAACAAGCCATTGAAGAAGCCCGCCACCGCTCAAGTGTGAACCGAGAAAAATACCTCAAAACCGCGTTGGCTGGCTAGACTAGCATGCTCTAGACCGAGCGCATCTCAGCGATCACCCAGCACAATCACGCTTCCATTGCGGCCATAGTCTGGCTCGCCCCTATGGTTGCGTCGGCGATTGGAGAAATAATCCTCTTCCAGGGCGCAAGTGTCGAGGCCGAGATTATCGACGGCGCTGATGCCTTCGCCGAGCAGCACGCTCTGCACATACCCTGTCAGGTCGAGCATGTAGCGGTCGCGCTTGCCAGGACGGAAGAAGCGGTCATTGCTGCGACATCTGTCATTGAAACGATCCCGCAGTTCCGGGCCAACTTCGTAACTGTCCTGCTGGATCGCCGGGCCGATGGCGGCAACAATGTTCTCGCGTCGCGCGCCGATGTCTTCCATTGCCGTGACCGTCGCCTCGCAAATGCCGGCGATCGCACCCTTCCAGCCAGCATGGGCTGCGCCGATCACGCCTTCGTCCGGGTCGGCCAGCAGGACAGGCACACAATCTGCGGTCAGGATACAGAGTCCAAGTCCTGGCGAGGAGGTGACCATGGCATCAGCTTCCGGGCGCTGGTTGAACGGCTCGAAGACGTGGACGGCCTTGGCGCTATGGACCTGATAACAGGACAGGAGATGTTCGGCGCCGATCGCGTCTTTGACCAGTTTGCGATTGGTCAAAATAGTACGGGTGCTGTCGCCGCTACCCTGTCCGAGATTGAGGCTGTCATAATGCCCGGTCGAGGTGCCGCCGCGCCGCCCGAAAAAGCCGTGGGTGATGCCCGGCAGTGTCGACAGTCGATGTGCAGTTACAAAAGGTGGCATCGTCCGGACCCTTTAAAACCCCGCTGGTACCGGAAGATCCGGTCCAGATATGCAGATTGCATTAAAACGCTGCCCCATCTCGGTCGGATCGACAAGCTTTTGCACGCTTTGATATATCGTTTCGGCCTGGTCTGGACGAGATTTAATCAGCGCCTGCATGCGTGCCTCTACGCCCAGCTGCATCAGGAGAGCGCCTTGCGGAATTGGGCCGTGGACGGTGAGGCCTGCGGCCTCGGCAAGGCGTTTGAGGCGCCCAAAATCAACGTCGACCGTGAGATCGCTGGTCCCCGGATGAGTGAGCGGGTCGACTTGCTTGCCCTGCTTGTAGGCACGCAATGTGTCGCCAGGGGCATGGTTGATGGGGCCATAATCGATAAAAAGTGCGCGAAACGTGTCGCCGTTCTCAAGCCGGGCTTTCAAGGTGTCGACAAGGACGTCGAGACCGGGTTGGAGTTCGGTTATTTGTGTTTTATGGCGGTTCACCAAACCGGGCGGCGGGGCGCGATCAGCGGCAAGGCCGAAGCTCAGCTCGCCGTCTTCATTGAGGCCGATGACACGCTCATGCCAGACGGTGCCGGTGTTCACGAACTGGCGTGCCGGCAAGCAATCGAGATATTCATTGGCGAGAATGATCGAATGGCCGGTCGTGATATGGCTAAGGCTTGGCTTGAAATCAGGCGCATATCTATCGAGCCGCTCGGCCTGAACTTCCTGCAGGGCAGGGCTGGCTTCAACCAAGTCCAGGAAAAGACCTTTGTGGAAGTCGTGGACGATCTGGCTGGCGCGCAAGGCATCTGCCATCAGGGTGCCGCGGCCTGGGCCAAGCTCGATCAGACCGAAAGCCTCTGGCGACCCCATGGCCTGCCACTCATGTGCCGCCCACAGGCCGAGCAGTTCGCCGAAGACCTGGCTGATCTCAGGCGCTGTAATGAAATCCTCGCCGAGACCGGGGCGGGTGGCGTAATAGCCTTCAGCCGGATCGTGCAAGCAGGTTTCCATATAGGCGCTGACGGGCATCGGCCCGCTGGCGCGGATCATGGCGGCGATGCGCTGTTTTAACTGGCTCACGCCGCCGCAGTGACGCGCGGGTTCTTGAGGGCGCGCCAGACCAGATACGCGCCGCCAATCCACATTGGTGCAGACAGGATTTGGCCCATCGTGACCCATTCCGGTAGGCCTTGGACAAAGGCATCTGGCTCGCGGAACTGTTCGGCAATCGTGCGACCAAAGCCATACATGATGAGGAACAGGCCAGCGACAAGGCCGGGTCGCTGAAGCGCCTTGAAGCGCCACATCAGAATGGACAGGATCAGCGCCGGGATCGCGCCTTCCAGAACCGCTTCATAGAGTTGGCTCGGATAGCGGGCTTTCTCGAACCCGGTATAGACCCACTCGCCGGTCGCCCAGTCATAGGCGGGCGGGGTGCCACCGGCATTGCCTTCCGGAAATGTCATGCCCCAGCTGCTATCGGTATGACGACCATAGAGTTCAGCGTTCAGGAAATTTGCGACGCGGACAAAGAAAATCCCGAAGCCGGAAACAACACCAGCTATATCGCCAATCTTGAGCAGTGGGACGTTTCGTTGTCTGGCGACAAGCCAGACTGCGAGGCAAACGCCGATGAGGCCGCCATGGAAGCTCATACCACCTTCCCAGATGCGCAGCAGGCTGACCGGGTCTTCCATGGTGCGGTCCCATTGATAGGGCAGCTGGTAGAACAGGATATAGCCGATGCGGCCACCAAGAATCACGCCGAGCGTGGCATAGAATAGGAGGTCGTCGACATCATCCTTGGTGGCTGGGGATGTGCCGCCCCAAAGCGCCGGGCGGCGGGCCAGTGCAAGCGCATAGCGCCAGCCAACCAACAAGCCAGCAATATAGCCAAGTGCGTACCAGCGGATCGGGAACTTGCCGAGGCCAAGAAACCCAAGATCAATTTCAACAAGCGCTGGTGAGAATTCCGGGAAACTCATCGCGGCGACAGCAAGCAGGTTCATGCGGCGGTCTTTCCTATCGAGACTTTGCGTCCCATCTGTTAGAGCGGATGTGATAGCAAATCACGGACTCGCGAAGGAGTAGCGCCATGGCCGGAACAAATCCACTGCTAGATGATCTTGCAGGTCTGATGACCGGTGCCATGGGCGCGGCGCGCTCGGTCGGTGAAGAGGTCCAGACCGCCACACAATCGCGTGTACGCTCGATGATAGCCGATATGGACCTAGCGGGACGCGATGAGGTTGAGGCGCTCAAAGCGCTTGCAGTTGCCGCGCTCGAACGGGTCGAGGCCCTGGAGAAAAAGGTCGAAAAACTGGAAAAAGCGGCCAAACCCTAGAGGATTTGCTGTTGCAGCAAGTCAATCAGTCGGTTGATATCACCGTCAAAGTCCGGGTCGGGACGCACCGGGAAGCCGTTTTGCGAGCAAAAGCCGTGCAGGCTGTCGGGGATTTCTTCGCGTTTCGGGATGCCAGCATTCGCAACCAGGATCGGAATGACTTTACGGTCGATACGCAGCGCGGTTTCCAACTCAACCCGGATTGGATCGTTGAAATCGTCTAGCCGGCGATTACCGGCATCGTCGGTACAGGTCACCCAGTCGGGCCCGACAATTGCCAGACAGGCACGGCATTGCGCCAGTGTAGCGACGATATGGGCGCGAAAATTCACTCCAAGCGGGATCGAGTCGACATCAAAGAACACCGCTTCTCGGCCAAACACACTGACCAGGCGTTCACGGATACGGCCCGTGACATCAGCGGAATCCTTGCGCCGATAGGACAGGAAAATCTGTCCAGTCTTTTTCTTGGTGGCATTTGCAGGTTCTCGTGAGGCCAGAGAAACCGAGAGCGACTGGATACAGGTTTGGATATGATCACCATCGGCGCCTGAGACCACCTCACCAGCGAGGTCACGGGCAAAATGGGCGAGTTTCAGCTCTTCCTCGCGCAGCTGTGTCTCGCTGCGCAGGCCCAGTCGGTCGGCCTCCAGCGCATCGCGCAGGCGCGCGCGCAGGAGTGTGACCTGTTTGCGCAGGTTGCGGTCAGCCTTGCTGCCAATCCCCACGGGCAGCAATTCGCGCATGACCCGCATCGTATCGTTCAGCGAGCTCAGGTTTTGAGCGCGGCCAACAAGGGCGAGGAGTTCTGCTTTTTGATCGGTCATGGCTGCGGCAACAGGTTGATGCGAGCGATATCGCGGAAAGTGATCGCTTCGACTATCGCACCAATCGCAAACACGACCAAGGCCGAGACGAAAAAGTTATCGAACAGATCCCAGTAATCGGACGCGATGGCGAACACCAAGAGCACCCAGCCCGGCCAGTAGAGACTGAAGGCGAGGGCAACTCCGTGTGACATTTTCCGGCGCCGGTTGAACAGAATGTCCAGTTTGAAGAGCGCCAGGAAAATAATCACGGGAATACTGATAATCGCCAGGGCAATCAGTTCCGAAATACCGAAATTCTCGAAAAGTATGATTGCAAGTGTGAATGTCAGTGCGCCGCAAATGGAGGCGACCACGAGTGACCGAACCAGGCCAATAACGCCGGCATACATGATGATTTTGAGACTGATGGCGACAAGACTGGCGAGCGCGAGACCAAGCAGGAACATGCCCTCGCGATACTCGTTGTCACCATAGGTGCTGCCGGGAAAATAAAATGGAATGGAACGGCCATTGTGGTAAATCGTCGTTTCGCCCGTGAAAAGGGTCGAAAAATCGCCGCCATGGGTGGAAAAAAAGGCTGAATACCCTGCCAGGTAAGGGATCATCACAAATGGGACCAGCAATACAAGCAAGACAAGGAAGCGCGGCGAAGCCGACTTTGTGACGACGCCGCGCAGGCGCGTTCCGCGCGACACGAAGAATGCCCAGATCAAGCCGCCCACCAGCCCGGTCAAAATAAACAGCCAGAAGATCATCGAGATTTCGCCGCTTTCGAAACCGTTTTGCCAGATATAATATTCGGTTCCACCCGTCGCCGCGTCGTACCCGGCTGATGAATAGCCAGCGCAGGCCTGGTTGACCTGGTAGCCGCAATAATTGCTATCCGACGCGCCAGCCATGAATGAGAATATCCAGGGTGACGCAAGCGCCGCACCGCCAAGTGAAACATAGAGCAGGAAGACGATATCAAGCCGCAGGCGCCAGAAACCGGGATGATTGAGCGAGACCCAATTGAGGAAGCTCTGATAGGGCTTGCCCCGTTCTTTTTCGGTCCCGTTGGCGCGCTTTGGCGGCGCGTAGGCGGTCGCATCGGTCGACATGCTCAGGTCCCCACTTCGCTCATGATCGCGCGGACCGATCCGGTAATATCGCGCATCATGGTAAAATCATTGCCGAAAGCCGCGGAAAGCCGCGTGAAAATCTCGTTCGGGGCGGCCTGTTTCGGGATGGCGAGAATGTAACCTTCTACGGTCGGCTCAATACCTTGTAGCTGTGACCCTGAGAGGGCGGTCTCAACGGCGCTAAGCGGCGCGTTAACGGCAACTTCCAGGACACGGTGCGTGCGTCCCTCAAACAGATCTTCAACGCTGCCCTGATATTTCAGGACGCCGTCATCAAGCAGGATGATGTGGTCTGCAATCGCCTCAATCTCTGACAAGTGTTGCGACGTGATGATGATCGGCATCGGGTTTTCGCGGGAATTGGCGATTGCCCGAATGTCGCGCAGGAAGCGGTCTCGCGCGACGACATCAAGATAGGCGAGTGGCTCGTCCAGAACCAGCATGCGCGGCTGGGAAAGCAGCGCGCGGACAAGTTCGAAACGGATTTTGTAACCGCCGGAAATTTCGTCCCAGCCGGCATTTCGGAAGCGATAAAGCTCATAGCGTGACAAGTGCCAGTCGATGAATTTCTCAAGGTCCTGGTCGCGCTTACCATGCACCGCTGCGATATAATTGAGATTGTGGCGCAGGCGACCGAACCATTTTTCCGGTAATTGCGGTACAGAACCTATCTGGCGCTTGATCTTGGTCCAGTCGCGGCGAAGCTTCAGGCCCGTCCCCTCCAAAGCCGGGTAATCGATCTTGCCCTTGGTTGGGAGAATATCGCCAAGGATCATCCGCAGCAGCGTGGTCTTGCCGCTGGCATTGCGCCCGGCAATTGCGATTATCTCGCCGCGCCGGACATCCATGGTGATCGGGTCCATGACAAATTTACCTTTGCCATAGATCCGCGACACGCCCTCAAGTCGGCAGATAACGTCTTCCTCAACCGGCCCACCGCTTGGTTTTTGCCTTTTTTTCTTCTTCTGCTTTTTTTGCGGAACGAAGCTGGAGGCAGGTGCTTCAGCCGGACCATCAAGCGAACTGATATCAATGCCCTGCGCCGCAGCTGGAGCGGATATCGGCGCGTCAGGTGCCTCTGGGGCCTGATCCAGCGCCGTATCAATGGCATCATAGGTCAGCTCAAGAATTTCATTGCGGATACGGTTCATGGCGACCGGATCGGCCTTGAGTGCGCGGTCTTCGAACCGCGCTGTTTCATAGCCCGTGCGCAGCTGCATCAAGGATTCGCGCAGGTCGGGCGCATAGTCGGCAACGAAATCCTGTAAAGTGCTGAGGGCGTCGGCCTCTGAGGAACTGGCGATCAGGTCTTCGATTTCCTGCTGCACGAGAGCGGCGCGGTCGGCCGGGTGCAATTTTCCGGACTTGCTTCGATTTAGCGTGGCGTCGGACCGGACTTGCATGAACTCCCACCTCTACTGATGATTACGTTATGGTAGGGATTTTCGGCTGGCAAGCCGACTTATGTGAAAGCTTCATGGCGGTGCAAAACGAGCACACATGCTGATCAAGGATTGACACCAGGCCCCTATTTAATGTGCAAGGCCGGGATCGGGCTTGCCGCATCCTGCGACGCTCTCTAGCCTGCACACATGGCCGAATGCCATGGCTGATTCGGAAGGGGGTTTCAAAATGGGCCTGACCGTAGAACAAACTCAATCTAACGATACTGATCCTATGGAGCTTGTAGAGAGCTGCCTGGCCGTTGCTGGATGGGATTTTCAGCGCGATGAGGAAGATGCCACGCTGCAATGTATCGCCGCGACCCGCTGGGGCGATATGGGCGGCCTGTTTGCTGCCCGCCAGGAGCCGCCAGCGCTGCATTTCTCGATCACGCTTGATGTGAAGCCAACCCGCGAGCGCCGTGCTGCGATCGCTGAACTGGTCATGATGGCGAACGAGCGCCTGTGGCTCGGTCACTTTGATTACTGGGCCGATGAGGGCGTGATCATCTTTCGCCATGCCTTGCCCATGCTGGACCGGATTGAACCGGATAATGGCGAAGTTCGTGCTGTGCTCGCCGCTGGTCTGGACGCGGTGAACATGTTTGTCCCGGCCTTCAATTTCGTCATCTGGGCCGGCAAGACCCCCCAGGAAGCGCTTGAGGCGGCCTTGTTCGAGACGGCTGGAGAGGCCTAGAAAGAGCGGCCATTCGCCGATCTGGACATTGTCATGCGCCTTGCCGTTACACAGCCCGGCCAGCCGGAGATTTTCCTGTCACTGCAAGGGGAGGGTGTCTCGGTCGGCAAACCCAGCCTGTTTGTGCGCCTCTCGCAGTGCAATCTTCACTGCGTCTGGTGCGACACGGCTTATACGTGGAACTTTCAGGGCACCGATTTCGTCCACCGCGACGACCAGCCAAGCAGGCCAAAAAAATATGATCGCGCGGCGGAGACAATTGATCTTTCCGTAGAGACGCTGGCGGACAGGATTGTGGGTCAGCCTTGCCGACGTGTGATCTTCACAGGCGGCGAACCACTCTTGCAGCAAAGCGAACTGGGCGCGCTATGCCGCCAACTGAAAGCGGCAGACCCAGACTTCTATCTTGAGGTTGAAACCAATGGCACCATCCTGCCTGATGCCGAAATTACAGCCCATATCGACCAGTTCAACGTGTCGCCAAAACTTGCCCATTCAGGCAATGACGAAGCGATCCGGCGGCGTGAGAAAGTGCTGAAATTCTACGCCAATGACCCGCGCGCGAATTTCAAGATCGTTATCGGGCAGCCGTCAGATATCACCGAAGTGCACGACCTCGTGACCCTGTCAGGGACGCCGCCTGAGCGGGTCTATCTGATGCCTGAGGGCCGAACGGACGCAGAGCTGGCAGACAAGTCGAACTGGCTCGCTGAGCTATGTCTGAAGCATGGCTATAGTTTTACCGACCGGCTGCATATTCACCTTTATGGCGACAGCCGCGGCACCTAGTCAGGCATAAGACGATAGCCGACACCGCGCACGGTCTGGACGTGGATCGGGTTTTTCGGATCCGGTTCGATCTTGCGGCGCAGGCGCGTAACCTGGACATCAATCGAGCGTTCGGTGCCGGAACTGGTTTCTGCGGCGAGATCTTCGCGACTGACCGGATCACCGACCCGCCGCGCCAGCAAGCTTAACAATTGCAACTCACCCTCGGTCAGGCGGATACGGCCATCCGGGCCGGTCAGTTCGCCGCGCACAACATCGAACATCATGCCCGACATTTCGATCTCGTCAGGCGGCGGCGGGACATGACTGCGGCGCAGAATAGCGGCGGCGCGTAGGGACAGTTCTTCCGGTTCAAATGGTTTGGCGAGATAATCATCAGCGCCAAGGCTGAGGCCTTCGATACGGTCGCTGGCTTTGCCGCGGGCTGTCAGCAGCAGGACAGGGGTCTTGTCGCCGCTCTCTCGCATGGATGCTATCAGACTGAGGCCATCTTCTCCCGGCATCATCACATCAAGAATAATCAGATCGAAGCTGAACGTCGACATCAGCTTGCGTGCAGCGGCGGCTTCTGGTGCTGTTGTCGTGTTGTGGCCTTCGCGCTGCAAGTACTGGCGCAGCAGGTCGCGGATGCGGTCATCATCATCGACGATGAGGATATGGGTTTGATCCAATACCTCGGTCATCCAAGCGCCTCCATTACCGCTCTTGCGCCAGCCACCGCGCCGGACCCGGCACGCCTATAGGCATTTCGTATCGCGTTGCGCATGCCAATCACCGCCGGATCGGTTGCGCGAAGGCCATCCTGCGTCAAGTGCAATGCCCGTTGACGGGCGTCAATTTTCGATTTTCGCCGCTCTAGCAGGCCGTCTTGATCGAGATCGGCAAGAATACGCGCCATGGTTGGTACCGTGGCGCCAAGCTGATCCCTGATATGGCTCACGGTCAGGCCGGGCTCAAACCGGATCGTGATCAGTGCCCGCGCGGCCAGAGGCGGGATCGACTGCGCCTCTGCCAATGTGGCGGCCTGTTTCATGAGGGTGCGTTCCGCCGTCAGGATCAGCGAAATCCCGTAATCCAATTCCTCGTCGCGGAGAAATAGTCGCGGGTCAAAACCCGGGGCACGATTAGAGTTATGGTTGACATGTTGCATGGTGATCTGAGAATGCCGCGTAATTGGTAAAAAGTGCAAGGCAGGAACCGACGATGGCTTTGGTCCCATATGATGATCGTGATGGCTATATCTGGATGAATGGCGCGTTCGTGCCATGGCGCGAAACCAAAGTTCATCTGCTGACCCATGCCCTGCATTATGCCTCGGCGGTGTTTGAGGGCGAGCGCGCCTATGGCGGTACGATATTCGAGTCGCGCAGGCACGCTGAACGGCTGCATAATTCGGCTCGCATTCTCGGCTTTGATATTCCATTTTCGGTCGAGGAAGTGATCAAGGCCAAAGACGAAGCCCTGGCCAAATCGGGTCTGGAAAATGCCTATGTCAGAGCGATTGCCTGGCGCGGCAGCGAAATGATGGGCGTATCGGCCCAGAACAATACCATACACCTGGCCGTCGCTGTCTGGGCCTGGGGTGACTATTTCGCCGACAAGATGAAGGGCATTCGTATGACGCATGCCCAATGGAAGCGGCCATCGCCGGAAACGGCGCCCTGTGAGAGCAAGGCGGCAGGGCTTTACATGATCTGCACCCTGTCCAAGCATGCTGCCGAGCGTGCCGGCTATGCTGACGCCTTGATGCTCGACTATCGAGGGCAAGTGGCAGAAGCGACAGGTGCAAACATCTTTTTCATTCGTGAAGGTGTGCTGCATACGCCGACACCCGACTGTTTCCTGAACGGTATTACCCGACAAACGGCGATCAAGCTGGCCAAGGCCCGGCAGATCGAAGTGGTGGAGCGTGCCATCATGCCAGATGAGCTTGGCACGTTTTCTGAATGCTTCATCACAGGATCAGCTGCGGAGATAACCCCTGTCGCCGAAATCGGCGCGCATACCTACAAACCAAGTGCGATGTCGGAGGCTCTGGTCCACGATTATGCTGATTTGGTTTACGGTAAGGCCGCTTTGCCTGTATAAGGCGATTTAGACCGGTTAACGAATCATTAACTCGGTCGCTTGGTGGCGGGAGTATAGTATTAGATGATGGATCGTGGTGGTGACATCGTGAAAGACCTGCGCTGGGCGGCAATTGCCCCGGCGGTTGTTGCTCACGTCATCGCACTCGCCGTCATCCTTTCCATTTCCCCCGAAAAAACAACTGTAATACAAGATCCTATCCCGGTAGAGATCGTGCTCCTTGACGAGCCACTGCCAGAGCTCCATGTGCCAGAAACTGACACAGCGGCGCTGGAAGATCCCGACCGAGCGGGCCTTAGCAGCACGCCGGATCCGCTTCTTGGCCGCCCGGAAGGCGGCGAGATTGAGCAGGCTGAAATCGTCGAAGACCTGCCATTCGAAGCGATGTCGGGCACCGATGTGGCCGAAAATACCGTTCCCCGCAGCTCCGTTTCGCCGCAAAATGCAGCGCAATACGGTCTTCTTGGAGAGGGCGGCGACCAGTTAACGGCGATCCGTATGGCGCTTCGCAGGCATGCCTGTCAGCGCCTCGTCGAGCGCCGCGACCCGACCTGTCCGGCTGAGGATCCGTTTGTCAGGCATCTCCGTCTTGCTGAACTTCGCAATACGCCAAACTTGATTCAGGCGAGCGCCGCTGTGGTCGGGCCAGAGAGTTATTTTGACCGGTTCCTGGCGCGTAATCAGGCCGATCCGATCAATCTGCCAGCCGGCATGGACATCTCACTCTTTGCTGACGCCATGCTGCCGGGCGCCTATGATGTCCAGCGTATTCGTGATGGCCTGCGGCCAAGCTGGCAGACAGCTTACGAACGTGATCTAGCGGCCGTAACCCTGAACTAGTTTCAGCTCGGACTTGCTTGCAGCAAGCCCTACTTGTTGGGTTGCGGTGTGGTGCGCAGATACGGCCTGACCTCGGTATAGCCTTTCGGAAACAACCGCTCGATTTCTTCCGGATCGGTGACGCTCGGCACAATGATGACATCGTCGCCCTGTTGCCAGTTGACGGGCGTCGCGACTTTGTAATTGTCGGTTAGTTGCATCGAGTCGATGACCCTCAGGATCTCATCGAAATTGCGCCCCGCGGAGGGCGGATAGATGATCGAAGCACGGATTTTCTTGTTATTGTCGATCACGTAAACCGCCCGCACGGTGACTTTCGCGTCCGCATTCGGGTGGATCATATTGTACAGCGTCGCAACTTTTTTCTCCGGGTCGGCAATGATCGGAAAGTCGACGACAGCGTTCTGGGTGTCTTCAATGTCTTCGATCCAGGCTTTGTGCTGTTCAATCGTATCCACAGAGATCACCAGCGCCTTGGCACCGCGCTCAGCCAGCTTGTCCTTGAGATTTGCTGTATAGCCGAGCTCGGTTGTGCAGACCGGCGTGAAGTCAGCCGGGTGTGAGAAGAACACGACCCAATTGTCGCCAATCCAGTCATGGAACCGGATCCGTCCTTGCGTTGTTTCAGCTTCGAAGTCTGGCGCGGTATCGCCGATCAGCAGGCTCATGGAATTCTCCCTCAATGGGCTTGATTTATGCAGCCAAAGTGAGGCGTATGGAGGCAGGTTTAAACTGCAATGGGCTGATACGCAGGTTTAGTTTTCCTGCATCAAGTGAAGGAACCAGTATGAAACGCCTGATCTTGATGCGTCATGCCAAGACCGAACCCTGGATTGAGGGCATTGACGATTCGGCGCGTGCGCTGACCCCGCGCGGCCACGAGGCTGCTATAGCGATCAGGGATGCCGTCGCCGATATGGGACTGTTTCCTGACATTGCGCTTGTCTCAACCGCGCGGCGGACGCGCGAGACATGGGCGCATCTGGCGCAGAGCTTCGCTGAGTGCAAACTGCTTTTGAGCGACGATCTTTACCTCGCCAGCGAGCGTATGATTGCCGATGAAATCTCGGATCAAGCCGACACAGATACGCTGCTCGTGATCGGCCACAATCCAGGCATTCACGCTCTGGCAATTTCGCTGGCGAATAAAGGGGGCAGCCGAGACCATCAGGCGGCGATGAGATTACCGACGAAAATGCCAACAGGCGCGGTCGCAATATTTGAGGTCGGTGACACGGGAGACTTAATGCTCAGCCGCTTTCTGACGCCAAAGGATCTCGGATACTAGCGCGACAAGCAAAAACCCCCGCCAGGTGGCAGGGGTTTTCTAGTCCGGGATCACAATTCGATTAGCGTATTGCGCGGCGTGTTGCCCTTTGGCGGCGGCGAACCAGCAGGTGCGCGCGCGATGGTTCGGGCTGGGTGATCATGACCGGAGGATAGGTTGTAACTTCGCTTTCGAAGGGCTGAGCGCCGAATACAGGCGCAGAAGCTGGGGTCGAAGGGGCGGTGACGGGGGAGGACGTCGCTTGCATTTTATTCGTTCCTTTTTTCTTGTGTCCCGGGTCTGCCGGGGCCGCGGAGCCTTAGGGCCTCTGTGCGACAGGATGATAGATAGCAGAACAATTATCGTTTTTCAATATGTAAATATCGTTTTTCGGCAATAAAATTGCTTCCTCCGGGCTGGATGTGGAGCATTTACTACGCATTCAGAGGCACAGACTTATTGCAGTTTCAGCCGATTTTTCGCGCAACTGGCGAGAAAATACGGGATAAACGGGTCAATACAGGGTCAGGAAAGGGTCCGAAACGGGTCAACCAGAGCTCAAAAAGGCCCCTGCGCACCTAGTGAGTCGCGCCGCGCCGGTCGCGGCCATGCGCTGGAGCGTCCAGATTGAACGCATATTGCACCCCCTTGGCCACGCGCAGGTTGTGCGCCGGGCGATTAGATTGGCGCGCCGGCGGTTTGAAGCGAGCATGATCGCGCGACCTGCGAAATCCAACCCGCTTGGTTTCGATCCATCCTCTGGCCTGCCGCGCAGCAGCGTCGTGATCGAGCATGCGTTCAGGATAGGTCTGGCCGAGGGTAATATCCGCTGCGATCAGAATATGCTGCGGCGCGCGCCACGGCTCATGCAGGTGCTCTGTCGTCAGATCAGAAAGCTCTGGCAGCCAATGCCGGATAAAGACACCGTCCGGGTCCAGTTCCCACGATTGCTTGATGGGGTTGAAGATGCGCGCGGGCTTCAGGCCAGTCGTGCCGCATTTTTGCTGGACGGATGGATAATGCAGACCGGGGTCGAAATCGGTTAGCTGCCGTGCCAGGAGGTCGGCAGGCGCCTTCCAGTCCAGCCACAGGTGATGACAGGCGAAACTGATCACCACAGCGCGTTGCCGGTCACTGAGATCACCAGTCGCGTGCAGTTTGCGCATGCAAGCGTCTATATAAGGAAATCCGGTCTCACCCTCGAGCCACGCACCCAAGCGGGGGTCATCCAGGGTCGCCTGATCGCGCAGGCCATCATAGGCCGGATGCAGGTTTCGAGACTCATAGGCTGGCTCATCCTGGAAGCGCTGGATCTGGCGATAGCGATTTTTCAGGTTGACGAGAAAGCGATCCAGCTTTTCAGCCTGCGATTTCAGGCCACCCGTTGCCTGAATGCGGCGGGAGCGTTGGACAGCTTGCCAGACCTCGCGCGCTGAAAGTGTGCCATGGCGCAGGTGGGCTGAGAGCGCCGCCCCATCCTGTTCCGCAGGGGCGTTGACAAACTTGCTGAGCAGGTCAATTGCCGCAAGTCGGCCACCTGTCTGGCGGTGCGGGCAAGGCTCCCGGTCTGATCCCAGATCCGACCATTCAGGCCATTCTGGTGCGACCATGGTCCTGCAAGGAACCTGTATTGGCGCGCTTAGCCGTTGCCGGGCCATATCGCGCTCCCAGCTATCTTCCCAAGCGGCATTGGGTTGGTGCTCGGTCAGAATGCCGGGTTGGGTTTGCTGGCGAAAAGAAATGCCGATGCGGTGACACCATGACTGCACAGACTGAGTACGGGTGCGCGTCCATGCGAGGCCAGTTTCTTCAAGTGTATGGATCGCTGTCACGCCAAGCTCTCGGCTCAAATGAGACAGGCAGGCAAGAGCGTGATCGGTGACGACGTTCAGGTTTGCACCGCGTGCCTGCAGGGCGTCGCCGAGATCGCGCAAACTCTCCTTGATAAACTCAAACTGGCGCTGGGAATGTTGTGGCAGACGCCAATAGTCAGGCTCGAAAATATATAGCGGCAAGACGCTGCCATTGTCTTTTTCAGCCGCCCGGCAGGCGGCGTTCAGGGCGGCATTATCGTGCACCCGCAAATCATGCTTGAACCAGACAATATGTATACGACTCATGGAACATAGATAGAACATTAAGGCCTGTTTGTCCATATATGGGTGCAGGAGCCGGATTTTCTGGTTGCCCGGTCCGAGATTCCAAATTGTTCAACCCAGAGGTGATTGTTCCGGTTTTGCAACGAGATAACACTTGCCTGTGTGGGACAGACGGGCGCTGAACTTTTCAAAACCTATGCACAGCCGACCGGTAAGGTGGGTCTTCGTGAACTGGGCCGTGTGCACTTGCGGCGTGACCTGTCTTGCCGGCGCGGCCTGACCGACGCGCAGGGGCGGCTGGCCGGTCGCGTGTTAAGTGTGTTCGGGGTGGCGCTTCTATATCTGCCGATCCTGACACTGGTTGTTCTGTCATGGGTTTTTTCGCGCTGTTTGATGTTCTCATCCTGTGGCGGTTTTTCCTGGTGTCGGTGGGCCTCGTCGCCAGCGCGCACAAACTGTTGCGCAGGCCGCCAGGGAGAGCGCCGCGCCAGACTCTCCCTGTCTATTCGGTGCTCGTGCCGCTTTATGACAAGGCTGAGGTGATCGACCAATTGGCCGAGAGCCTGCGCCGGCTCGATTGGCCTGCCGACAAGCTCGATATCCTTATTCTGCTGGAGGCTGATGATCACGCGACGCAGAAGGCCGTTGCCAGGGCTGTGTTTCCGATCAAGACGCGCACAGTACTGGTGCCGCATGGTTTTCCCAGAACCAAGCCGAGAGCCCTCAATCATGCTCTGGCTATGGTCGAGGGCGACCTGATTTGCGTCTATGACGACGAGGACCGGCCGGATCCGATGCAATTGCGCCGCGCCCATGCCGCCTTCGAAAGAGCCGGACCAAAATGCGCCTACGTGCAGGCCTCGCTGGTCGCTGACAACACAGGCAAGTCCTGGCTGGCGGCGCAATGGGGTCTTGAATATGCAACCCAGTTTGGCCTTCCATTTCCGGCGCTGGCGGCCATGCGTTTGCCGATCACGATTGGCGGTACGAGCAACCATTTTCGTCGCTCGCATCTCGAAGCTGCTGGTGGCTGGGACGCGTGGAATGTCACCGAGGACGCCGATATCGGCTTGCGGCTGGCGCGGGTTACCGAATCGAAGCCGTACGTAGCCATACGCCAGAGGATGCCCCGACAGATTTTGGCGTCTGGTATCGTCAGCGCAGCCGTTGGATCAAGGGCTTCATGCAGACCTGGCTGGTCCTGATGCGCCGACCGGGCGACCTGATCAGAGAGCTTGGCCTCGCGCGGTTTCTGTCCATTCAGCTTGGCCCCGGCGGCGCAATCCTAGCGCCCATCCTGCACGGCCCCCTCTTCCTGTTTGTTCTGGCTGCTTTGCTGTTTGATGGCGTCACGCTGGGGTCTTCCGGGCTGTGGCTTTTGCAGATGGGGATCCTGGTCGGCCTGCTTAGCGATATGCTGGCGCCGGGACGCTGGTCGGTGTCGCGTCTCGAAGCGATGGCGACGCGCCCGCTCTATTGGTCATTGCATACGCTCGCTGCATTTCAGGCGCTGTTTGAACTTGCCTATAAACCGTATTTCTGGGCAAAGACCCCCCACGAACCGCATCAGGAATAGGCTGACATCGTGCTTGATATTGCCATTACTATCGCAATTGCTGTTGCCGCTATTGCGCTTGGCATTTTTGCCCACCGCAAGACCGGCACCGTGCGCAAGGATGAACGACCGCATCAGGTTCCATGGGGCCTGGTCATGATCGGCTGTGTCTTCGTTCTGTTTCTGGTCGCCGTACACGCCATCAATCTGATCGGTGTGGATACCGGGCCCGGCAAGGGCCTGATGGGGCGCTTCTAAATAAAATTGTCACTTGACTTTGCTGCCATGTTTTTGTTTTGTTCCCGAAACAAATTGCAGGAGGGTAGTATGGCAACACCGCAGGAATTAATGCAGATCGGCTCAACCGTGGTCGAGCATTGCAAGACTGGCCGGGAGGCTGAACTCCTGGACAATCACTATAGTAAGAATGCGGTTTCAGTTGAAGCGGTTGCAATGCCGACGGGCAGCGCTGAATCCAACGGACTTGAGGCGATCAAGGCGAAACACGAATGGTGGTTCGGCGCGCATGAAGTACACTCTTCTGATGCCGAAGGGCCGTTTGTGCATGGCGATGACCGGTTCAGCGTGATCTTCGACATGGATGTGACAACCAAGGAAACAGGCGAGCGTATGCAAATGCGTGAAGTTGGCACCTATTATGTCAAGGATGGCAAGATCGTTCGCGAGGAGTTTGCCTACCCGCTTTAGACCACGGGTGGAAAACGGTCTGTGACTGCCCCAACGTGAGGGTTGGTCAAGTTCTGTCCGGTGTCCTAGATTGCCTTCAGGTTGAGATGAGGCGTGCTGACCTGAAGTGCGCCCTGGAGGATAGACATGGCCTATGATGCGCCCGAAGAGCTGGAGCCGTTTCGAGCGGAAGTGCGTGGCTGGCTTGAAGAAAACTGCCCGCCAAGCATGCGCACACCGATGGATGACGGTGAAGTTATCTGGGGCGGGCGGCGCGAGACTTTCGCCAATCCAGAGGCCAAGCTCTGGCTCGAGCGGATGGGCGACAAAGGCTGGACGGCGCCGGAATGGCCAGCTGAATATGGTGGCGGCGGCCTGACCAAGGTGCAGAACCGGGTCTTGCAGCAGGAGCTGAAGCGGATCAAGGCGCGGCCAGCTTTGTATTCATTCGGCTTGTGGATGTTCGGCCCGGCCTTGCTCGAGTTCGGCAATGAAGAGCAAAAGAAGCGGTTCATTCCTGACATTGTCAAAGGCAAGGTCCGCTGGTGCCAGGGCTATTCGGAGCCAGGAGCGGGGTCTGACCTCGCCGACCTGCAGACCAAATGCGAGGATAAGGGCGACCACTACCTGATCAATGGTCAGAAAGTCTGGACCTCCTATGCCGACCAGGCTGACTGGATTTTCTGCCTGGTGCGGACAGATTTCTCGGTCAAGCATGACGGCATCAGTTTTATCCTTTTTGATATGGAATCGCCGGGCGTCGAGACCCGCCCGATCAAGCTTATCTCGGGCTCCTCGCCATTCTGCGAAACGTTCTTCACGGACGTCAAAGTGCCCAAGGACCAGCTGGTCGGCGGCGTCAACAAGGGCTGGACGATTGCCAAACGGCTGCTCCAGCATGAGCGCACATCGATCTCATCGGGTGCCTTGAACAGTTCGGGCTCAGGTGTCCTGACGCCGCAGGATTATGCCAAGATCCATGTTGGTCTGGACGCTGAGGGCCGGATCGCTGACGGCGACCTGCGCGCGCGCATCACCGACAATATGATGTTCGGCAAGGCGCTGAACATGACCATTCGGCGGATGAATGAGCAGGCCAAGGCCGGACAGGAAGTCGGGCCAACCGCCTCGATCCTGAAATATGCGGTGGCGAAATCGAACCAGGAAAAATACGAGCTGATCATCGAAGCGCTCGGCACAGACGGTCTCGGATGGACCGGTGAAGGTTTCTCCAAGGATGCGCTGAAATCAACCCATAGCTGGTTGCGCACCAAGGGTAATTCGATCGAAGGCGGCACCAGCGAGATCAATCTCAACGTCATTGCCAAACGTGTGCTTGGCCTGCGGGAGCATCAATAATGAGTTTTGTTCTGACCGAAGACCAACAAATGCTGCGCGATACGGCCGAAGCCTTTGCGCGCGATGAGATGCCTCTGACGAGATTTCGGCAGCTGCGTGATGGCGGAGCCGATGGCGTCGACAAGGAGAGCTGGCAGAAACTGGCAGAGCTCGGTTTTTTTGGCGTGCTGGTGCCGGAAGAATATGACGGCGTTGGTCTCGGCATGGTGGCGATGGGCCAGATCATGGAAGGCCAGGGCAAGACGCTTGCCCCAACGCCGTTGCTGCAAAGCGCTGTCCTGTCGGCCAGCGTGCTAGCGCTTGGCGGATCCGAAACGCTGAAGGCTGAATGGCTGCCCAAGCTTGCCAGCGGGGAGGTCATCGCCTCGCTTGCGGTGGATGAAAGCACACACCACGCGCCGCTCAACATTGCCACCGAAGCTGAGCGCAATGGCCAAGGCTATACGCTGAACGGTGCCAAACGCTATGTCACCGGAGGTCATTATGCCGATCTGTTTGTGGTCGCGGCGCGGACATTTGGTGAACCGGGGCAAGCCCATGGCATCAGCCTGTTTCTGGTTCCAAGCGACGCCAAGGGACTGACAGTAGAGGCGCTGGACACCGTCGACACACATGGCGCGGCACATCTGACACTGGAAGATGTTGCCGTGACAGATGACTATGTCATTGGTTCTGTCGATACAGCTTGGGATGTTCTGGAACAGGCCCTCGACCGAGGCCGCGTCGCTCTGGCGGCTGAAATGCTCGGTTCAGCTCAAGCCGCATTCGAGATGACGCTGGAATATTTGCAGACCCGCAAACAGTTCGGCCAGTTGATCGGGTCATTTCAGGCGCTGCAGCACCGCGCCGCAAAAATGTTTGTCGAGCTGGAGCTGACACGGTCCTGTATTGCCGCAGCTTTGTCGGGCATGGATGAAGGGCGGGATGATGTTGCGCAACTTGCCAGCATGGCAAAGGCACGGGCCAGCGATCTGGTGCATCTGGTCTCGAATGAAACTGTGCAGATGCATGGCGGCATTGGTGTGACCGATGCCCATGATGCTGGTTTTTTCCTGAAGCGTGCGCGGGTACAGGAGGCGATGCTGGGCGGCGCGAGCTTCCACCGCGACCGGTATGGCCGGTTGAACGGATACTAGCCACAGCATTGATCGAACCGGCATAAGGCGCATAGGCTCCACAAGTCTATCGGAGGGCTGTGCATGATTCGCTTTTTGCCATTTCTGGCATTGGTCATTCTGGCCGGGATGAGCCTCTGGGGGCTACAGATCTCGAACTGGTTCGCGCTTTCGGCAATCCTGTTTGGCGGTCTGGTTCTGGTTGGCCTGTTCGACCTGATACAGACCCGGCACACGCTCTGGCGCAACTTCCCGGTGCTTGGACGGCTGCGCTGGCTGGCGGAATCGCTGCGACCTTTCTTTCGATCCTATATGGTCGAGAGCGAAACGGAGGGGCGGCCATTCAACCATGAAGAACGGGCGATGGTCTATCGCCGGGCCAAGGATGTCTCATCGGTTGAACCCTTCGGCAGCCATCTTGATATTGGCAAGCCGCCCTATGAGTGGCTGTCGCACTCGATTGATGCGCGCCACCCTGAAGACCTGGATCCGCGCGTACTGGTCGGGGCGCCGGGCACGGCCAGGCCCTATTCAGCCAGCGTATTCAACATCTCGGCGATGAGTTTTGGATCGCTTGGCGCCAAAGCGATTGAGGCGCTCAACCGAGGCGCTTCGCAAGGCGGGTTCTATCACGATACCGGCGAGGGCGGCGTCTCGCGTTATCACAAGGCAGGCGGCGGCGATCTCGTCTGGGAGCTTGGCTCAGGCTATTTTGGCTGCCGCGCCAGGGATGGCGGGTTTGATCAGGATCGTTTTGCCGAGACGGCGGCCAGCGATCAGGTCAAGATGATCGAGATCAAGCTCAGTCAGGGCGCGAAGCCGGGCCACGGCGGTGTCCTGCCCGGCGCAAAAGTGACAAAGGAAATCGCCGAAGCGCGCGGAATCCCGATTGGCGAAACCTGTTTCTCGCCGCCTGCCCACACCGCTTTTTCGACACCAATTGAGATGATGGAGTTTGTTGCCAAGCTGCGCGAACTGTCTGGTGGAAAACCGGTTGGACTGAAGCTTTGTATCGGCAATCGCTGGGAATTTCTGGCGATTTGCAAAGCGATGCTGGAGACCGAAATCCGTGCTGACTTTGTCGTGATTGATGGCGCGGAGGGCGGAACCGGAGCCGCGCCGGCCGAGTTCCTCGACCATGTCGGCGCGCCGCTGCGCCAGGGCCTGGTGCTGGCCCGCAATGCGCTGATTGGCTGCGACCTGAAAGACGAGGTCCGGCTGGCCGCCAGTGGTAAGCAAATCTCGGCTTTCTCGATTGCCGCGTCGATGGCGCTTGGCGCAGATTGGGTCAACACGGCGCGCGGTTTCATGTTTGCGCTTGGCTGTATCCAATCCCTGCATTGTCACACCAATACCTGCCCAACCGGGATTGCGACCTCGGACCCGGGACGCCAGCGCGGCCTGGTTGTGCCTGACAAGGCAACCCGCGTCGCCGCGTTCCATCGCAATACTGTTCGAGCACTGATGGAGGTTGTAGGCGCTGCGGGCTGTGATCATCCGAGTGAGCTGACGCCGCGCCATATCATGCATTGGGCCAGCGACGATATCGCTCGGCCGGCGCACCGGGCCTATGACTTGCTGGACCGCGCTGCGCTGTTGCAGGCTCCGGAGAGTACACACCTTGCCAATGAGTGGGCGATGGCGGATGCCGGATCGTTCAAGCCTCGTGCGGACTGATCAGGCCGGCATCTTCGCGTTTGCGAATGATACCCGAGACCACAAACGCACCGATCATTTTGCCAATGATGAACACGACCCAATTGGCGATATGGAAAGTATTGCCGTCGGCAACCGGGAGCGAGATCAGTCCCAGCATGGCCTCATAGTCGAGGGCCTTGCCGGCATTCATCTGTTTGGCGAGATCGGCACCGTACAGGAAAATGGTTGTATCGATGGGGGCGGCAACAGCGCTTGAAAGCAGGATACGCGTCGATAGCCGATACTTCGTGAACGTGAAGAGCAACCAGTCGAAGAATTCCGACACGGCAAAGGCGATTCCTGATGCCAGCGCGATGACGGGCCATGCGTAGAAGAAGGACCAGCCAATCGCCAGCGCCATGCAGATCAGGACCATCTGCTTCATCTCGCGTTGAACGAAATCGCGAACCACAAAGACGAGGCCGGTCACCACTGTCATTGGGTGCAGCGAAAGCCCTTTGGCAAAGGTCGCGTTTGGCTCAGTGATCTGGAATTCTGGAATGACGCCGAAAGACCAGTTCAGGAAAGGAATCAACGCGACATAGATAAACGCCCAGGTGCGGCCTTTAAGGCGGTAGATGATGAAAAAGGTCGCTGCGAGGCCTGTCAGAACCAGAAGCAAGTATTGAGGTTGACCGTTTGTCAGGGCGCCCACGAGCCCATCGAAAAATGCACTGATCATTATCTACTGGGCTCCAGCGGTTTGAGCACTACATAAAATTGAGAACATGCTTGCAGGGTGGCTTCAAAACAATCTAGCCTTGGTGCAATGACGGGTGGGGATCGATGTGGAGGCTGGCAATTGAGTTCATCCATCAAACTATCCCTGATCGTTGCACGATCCCGAAATGGTGTGATTGGCCGGGAAGGCAAGCTGCCGTGGCACCTTGCAGATGATCTGGCATTCTTCAAGCAGGCAACGCTGGGGCATCCCATCATAATGGGCCGGAAAACGTGGCAAAGCTTGCCCAAGCAACCGCTGCCGGGGCGCGATAATATTGTGCTGACGCGAGACTGGAGCTTTGAGGCGACCGGCGCGCGAACCTATTCAGCGCTGCGCCCGGCGATTGAAGCGGGCAGGGCGCTGGCCCGCGCAGCAGATAAGCGCGAGGTTTTCATTGTCGGTGGGCAGGCGCTTTATCAGGCCGCCCTGCCAAGCGCCGACCTGTTATACATAACCGAGGTTGACGTGACCCTTGATGGGGATGCCCACTTTCCGGCGTTCGATGAAGCCAGATATGAAGAAATGACGCGCAAACAGGTTCGCGCCGATGCGCGCAATGACCATGATTTCGTGCTACGTGTGTTGAAGCGAAAAAGCTAAACCGGCGCTTAGGCGACAGCGAGATCCTCGACCGGCGCGGGGAAGGCAACAACCTTGTTTCGGCCACGGCGTTTGGCTTCGCGCAGGCAGCGATCCGCGCGGGCAATGGCATCTTCCAGCGTTTCGTCTTTCTGGCACTCGATCACGCCGACACTGATGGTCAGTTGAATCGTGGATGTGTTATAGTCAACGGTCTGCGCCTCGACCATTTGCCGAAAGCGGGCTGCGGCGCGAATGGCTGAGCGGCGGCCGGTATTCGACAGCAGGACAACAAATTCCTCGCCCCCCCAACGCGCAATTTCGTCTGTGCCATAGCGCACGGCTTCAGCGAGGGCGCCGGAAAGACCGCGCAAGGCGGCATCACCGCCGGCATGACCATGCTCGGCATTGACGTGTTTGAAGTGGTCGATGTCCAGCAAAAGCAAAGATACGCGTTGGCCGGTACGCTTGAAACGTGCAGTCTCGCGCTCGAAAACATCAGAGAATGCGCGGCGATTGAGCAGATTTGTCAGAGGATCAGTGACCGCCAGTGCGCGCATTTTTTCCTGCACCTTGATCAGCTTGTGCGAGTAGACCCAAAGTAGGATAGAAGCTGGCGGTGCCAGCAGCGCCGCGACAATTCCGGTTGTCATGATCAGGGCTTCAGACCGGGATTGTCCGAGCTGACCAGCGACGAAATCAGCCAGATGGACAGAGGCGCAGACAAGCACAATCGACATCAACACCGCATAGGTGAAAGTGTGAAATCTGGACGATGTATCAAGCACGTTCTGAGCCCTCCTGCGTCCTCTATGGCAGGGAAGTTCAAAAATGCGGTTTTTGGGTGCACGCAAATTTCCATCAAATTGGATGGATTATCTGGCCATCCGGCTAGTCTTCGAAAATGATTTCAGGCGGCTTTTTGGTTTGCACAGCGTCGAGGCTGAGCGCGACACTGCGGGCAAGCTCGGTGAATAGCTCGCCAGCCTGAGCGTCCTCAAGCGCTGCCGGCAGACCAGCGTCGCCGCCTTCGCGGATCGCCTGCAGAATTGGCAATTGCGCCAGAAGCGGCAGGCCAAGCGCATCCGCCATACGCTGCCCGCCGCCTTCGCCGAGCAGGGCGTGGCGTTGGCCGCCTGGGTCCTCGAACCAGCTCATGGTTTCAACCAGGCCAAGCACTGGGACATGGGTTTTGGCGAACATGGCCGCACCGCGACGGACATCCGCCAGCGCGACATCCTGCGGCGTGGTGACGAGCAGGGCGGCGGTTACAGGTACGCGCTGCGCCAGGGTGAGTTGAGCCTCCCCTGTGCCAGGCGGTGTATCTATGATCAGCAGGTCGAGCGGATCTTTGGCGCTGCCCCATGCGGTATCGTTGAGCATCTGTGAGATCGCCGATTGCACGATTGGCCCGCGCCAGATCATCGGGGCATCGGGATCCGTCAGGTAGCCGATTGACAGCGACAGAACGCCGTGCGCCTCGACGGGGACAAGCTTGCCGTCACTGTTTGCCACGGGGTTACCGTCGCTGGTGCCAAGCATCGTCGGGATCGATGGGCCGTAAATATCGGCGTCGAGCAGGCCGACCCGCAAGCCCTGCTTTGCGAACATGACGGCGAGATTGGTGGCAACGGTGGATTTGCCGACGCCGCCCTTAGCGCTGGCGACAACCAGGATGCGCGAGATACCGGGAATGGGTTTGATTTCACTGCTTGTTGTCGGCTGTCCTTGACTGAGTGCCTGATCGGAAAGCTGCGCGCCTTTGCGCACGCGCTGTGTGCGAGGACCGCCAGGTTCGGTTTTGAGCGGGGCACGGGGCGCGGCTCCCGGCTTGCGCTCTGCGGTCAAAACAACCTGGACCTGTTTGACGCCAGACAGCCGACCAATCTGCTTTTCGGCCTGTCTACGCCTTTTGTCGCTGGTCTCCGCATCCTCTGGATCCGCCTCGATGATCAGTGTGACACGTTCATTTTCCTGAAGACGGACACCAGACAGCCATGCAGGATCGCCTAATTCTGCGCGAATTGTCGCTTCCGACACGGGTTTGCGTTGTTTCTTATCCGAAAACATGGGCTATGGTCCTTGATGACAAGCGACTTAGATCGCAAATAGCGATCATGCGACAGAAAAACCAGACAACTGGTGTGACTGGAAGGAGGGGCGATGCCCTGGAATGACAATAGTGGCGGTGACGACCCAAAGGGCGACGCACCGAAAGCCAATGGCGGACCCTGGGGTAGTGGCTCCGGCGGCAATGGTGATGGGGACGGTGGTTCACCGTGGGGCCGAGGTGGCCAGGGCGGTAAAGGCGGCACTGATCTTGAAGACCAGATGCGCCGCATGCAGGAACGCTTCTCGCGTCGTGGACGCGGCGGTGGCGGCGGACGCGGCCGCGGTCCAAGCCTAGGGCCAGGCGGCTTTCTGCTGCTAGGTGTGGTCGCGCTTGTGGCCTGGCTCGCAACCGGTGTTGTGGTCGTCGACGAAGGCGAACGCGCTGCGGTCTTCCGCTTCGGCAAATGGGAAAAGAACTTTGCGCCTGGTTTCCACGTGCATCTTCCGGCACCGATCGAGACACATGAAATTTTGCCGTCCGAGCGCCAACAAGAAACCCAGATCGGCGGGGTTCCGGCCGAAAGCCTGATGCTTACCGGGGACGAGAATATCGTCGATATCCAGTTCCGGGTGTTCTGGTACTATGACGGTGAAAACCCTGAAGAATTCATTCTGAACGTCGATGATGGTCGCGATCTGGTGAAAGCCGCCGCTGAAAGTGTCATGCGCGAAGTGGTTGGCAAGTCGCAGCTCGACAAGGTTCTGACCACAGACCGTGGCACGGTTGCCAATGAGGTGAGAGTGCAGCTGCAAGCCCTGCTCGCTGATTATGGGGCTGGCGTAAATATCGAAAACGTCGAAATTCAGAACGCACAGGCCCCCGGGCCGGTTCGGGACGCGTTTATCGACGTGGTCAATGCCGGTCAGGATGCTGAACGCCTGGTGCAGGAAGCGGAGAAATATTCGAACGATATTGTCCCGCGTGCGCGCGGTCAGGCGCAGCAGATTCTGCAAGATGCCGAAGCCTACAAGCAGCAGGTGATCGCGGATGCAACCGGTGAAGCCTCACGTTTCGACCAGATCCTGACAGAATACCGCAAAGCTCCGCAGGTCACGCGGGAGCGGATGTATCTTGAAACCATGGAATCAGTGCTTGGGCGAACCGACAAGCTAATCCTGGACAGCGATTCAGGCGCAGTGCCGTACCTGCCGCTTGATCGCGTCAACCGTAATGAAGGAGGGCGTTAGTCATGAAATCCTTTGGTATTCTTTCGCTCGTCGTGTTGATCATAGCTGCCGTCGCAGCGCTCAACTCGTTCTTCATTGTCGATCAGCGCCAGCAGGCACTGGTCCTGCAAGTTGGCCGGATTGACGCGGTCTATAATGACCCTGGCACTGACGAAGCTGGTCTGAAGTTCAAGATCCCGTTCATCCAGTCGGTTGTGACCTATGATAAGCGCAATCTTGGCCTCGACATCCCTGACATTGAAGTCTTTGCGTCCAATCAGGAGCAATTGATTGTCGATGCCTTTGTGCGCTGGCGCATTTCCGATCCGCTCGATTTTTATCGTCGTCTTGGGACCCAGCGTGAAGCCGAAAGCCAGCTCGGCCGGTTCTCTGAAACAGCGATCCGGAACGCGCTCGGTAACAAGCTGCCCGAAGAGATTATCTCTGGTCAGCGTTCGGAACTGATGGATCAGATCCGCCAGAACCTTGGCGACTCGATCTCTGGACGCGGTATCGATATTATTGATGTTCGCATTCGCCGGGCCGACTTGCCGCAAGATGTGTCTGAGCGTGTCTTCCAGCGTATGGCAGCGACCCGCAACCAACAGGCCGAAGAAATTCGGGCGCAAGGTGACGAGCGCGCGAAACTTGTTCGTGCCACGGCTGAAAAGGAACGGACCGTTATCCTCGCTGATGCGCGCCGCGACTCTGAAGTGTTGCGCGGTGAGGGCGATGCGTCGCGAAACGATATCTACGCGCAGGCCTATGAAAAGGATATGGAATTCTTCCGCTTTCAGCGGGCTCTGATTGCCTGCGAGAAGGCGTTTACACCGGGAACACAAATTGTTGTTGGTCCGGATAATCTCGGCCTCTGCGATGAGTTCATCAATCAGGCGCGGATAAACGGGCAGCCACGCCGCTGATCCGTTGTGATCTGAAACTGACCCCGCCCCGGCCAGCGCTGCGGGCGGGGTTTGCATATCAAGGAGCCTGGTAAATGTGGACAATCTTGCTGGCCGGAATTGGCCTGTGGTTCCTGCTCGAGGGGGCGATCTACGCAGCGGCGCCAGATGCGATGAAACGGTTCGGCGATTGGCTCTCGCAAATGCCAGTTGGCACGATCCGGCAGTCCGGCCTGGTTTCAATGGCGATTGGTGCCATTCTGCTTTACGCCATGGTGCGATTTGGCTGATCCGGGCCATTGCGCGTTGCCCGCGAAACGCCATACTTACAGGTAACATTGTTCAAGACATGCGATACGGAGCCCAGTTGATGAGATTTGTCGGGAGCGTTCTTTCCCTATGTGTTCTGCTCGCGCTGCCGGTTGCGGCGACAGCGCAGGACAGCCTGTCCGATACGGTGCAGCAGCTTGACCAGGCCGCCCGTCCTGACAGCTTTTCTACCCTGTCAAAGCGCTTGATGCCCGCCGTCGTAAACATCACCACCCAGCAATTGATTGCACCGCAAGGCCTGCCGGAATTTCCCGATGGATCGCCGCTGGAGCGCTTCAACGAATTCTTTGGCCGTGACCCGGAAGGTTTCAGCCAGCAGGGCTCTCTGGGGTCCGGCTTCGTGATTTCCGATGACGGACTGATTGTTACGAATAATCATGTGATAACCGGCGCCGATGAGATCAACGCGGTGTTCTCCGACGGTCGCACATTGCGGGCTGAGCTGGTTGGCACTGACGAGGCAACGGATATCGCCGTGCTGAAAGTCACCAGCCCCGACCCGCTGCCTTTCGTCGAGTGGGCTGACAGCGACAGCGCCGATGTAGGTGATTGGGTGATGGCGATTGGTAACCCGTTCGGTTTTGGTGGGTCGGTTTCGGTCGGCATTGTTTCGGCGCGCAACCGGGATATCCAGTCCGGTAATTATGATGACTATATTCAGACCGATGCCGCGATTAACCGCGGCAATTCCGGTGGGCCATTGTTCAATCTCAATGGTGAAGTGCTGGGCGTGAATACAGCGATTATTTCGCCAACCGGTGGATCGGTCGGGCTCGGATTCTCGATCCCGTCCAATCTTGCCAGCCAGATCAGCGGTCAGATCGTTGAGTTTGGATCAGCGCGCCGTGGTTGGTTCGGCGTCAATGTACAACCGGCTGACCCGGACCTCGCCGAAGCTTTTGGCGCTGGCGGTGAAAGCGGCGTGATCATCACCAACATAGACGAAGACGGCCCGGCAGCCTCAGCCGATGTCGAGATTGGCGACCTGGTCCTGAACTTCGACGGCAAACCCGTAGAAAGCGTACGGGCGCTCAGCCGCGTTGTTGCCGAAACGGACATTGGCAAGACCGTTGATGTCGAGCTGATCCGCGAGGGTCGCCGCAAAACGGTATCATTGACGCTTGGCGAGCTACCGGGGTCCAGTCCGCCGCCGGATGAGGATGAGGTTCCGGCTCCAGAAAGCTCGTTGACCAATAATCCGATTGGTGTCGATTTTACCGAACTCGACGAAGAAGGGCGGCGGCGCTATCAGGTGCCCAGCGATGTTCGAGGGGTGCTAGTTCGCTCTGTCTCACCGCGCGGTCCAAGTTTCGGCAAATTGGAAAAGGGTGATGTCCTGGTGGAGCTTGGCTTTGAAGAAGTCGTGACACCAACCGAAGTGTTGATCGGGCTCGACAAGGCGGTGCAGACGCCCAATCGCCCGGTATTGGTAAGGGTCTGGCGCCCATCTGGGCGTCGCACCCTGTTTGTCTCAATTCCACTCGATACTTAGGCGTCAGTCACGCCAGATGATCTCGCTGTCGCTATAGCCCTGGAAATAGAGCGCAGCGGTGAGGTCGGTAGTTTGGATCGCCGCATCAGAGGCCGCTGCAACCACCGGTTTGGCATGCACCGCCAGACCCAGGCCAGCTGCTTCAATCATGGCAAGATCATTAGCCCCGTCGCCCATTGCGATGGCTTCGCCGAGATCTACGTCTTGAGCTGTTGCCGTAGCTTGCAGCGCGTCCAGTTTGGCTTCCCGCCCAAGGATCGGTCGTCCAACTTCGCCGGTCAGTGCCGTGCCGTCATCAATAAGTGTGTTGCCCTGATGGTCGTGGAAGCCTGCAACCTCCGCAACACGAGAGGTGAAATAGGTGAAGCCGCCCGACACCAGCAGGCAATGTGCGCCATGTGCGGCCATTGTTGCTGTCAGCGTCTGTGCCCCCGGCATTAGGGTGATACGGTCGCGGTAGCACTGTTGCAGGGCATTGAGGTCAAGGCCCTTCAGCTTGCCCACGCGCTCGATAAGCGCGCCCTCGAAGTCCAGTTCACCGGCCATCGCACGGGCCGTAATTGCGGCGATCTCGTCTTTCAGACCGGCATAGGCCGCCAGCTCATCCAGGCATTCCTGCTGGATAATCGTTGAATCCATATCCGAGATTAGCAGTTTTTTGCGTCGGCCCGCTGCTGGCAAGAGCGCAACATCGCCGACCTTGGCAAATGCGGATTCCAACCGGCTACGGGCCTGGCTTTGGTCGCCGCCAGTTTTATCGACTGGTAACTCGACCGCCGTCCAGCGCTCCTCGCTGCCAAGCAGGCGAACCGGTTCGGTGTTGGCTAATCCCGCCTCCGCGCAAGATGCTTGCAGAAAACCGCCCAAAGCCTGGAATCCCATGCTTGCCGGCGCAACCGCGACAGCGATATGTGCTGCGGCGTCTTTTTTGTCAGTCATCGGCGCGTTCCTGTCTTTACGGCTCGGCGGCTCCTTCCTACGACTGGTCCTATGCGATCTGCAATCCTTATTCACGGCCCAACTGCCAGCGGGAAATCTGCACTGTCGATCAAGCTTGCCAATCGCCTTGGCGGTGAAGTGATCAATGCGGACTCGATGCAGGTCTATAGTGACCTGCGGGTCATCTCGGCGCGGCCATCGCTGGAGGATATGGAGGGGGTGCCGCATCACTTGTTCGGCCATATTCCGGCGCATGAGCGCTATTCAACCGGCCAGTGGCTAAAGGATATTGCGCCGGTCATCCAGGATGTGCAGCGCCGGGGCAAAGTGCCGATTGTGATCGGCGGCACAGGACTGTATCAGCTCTGCCTGATCCAGGGCCTGTCGGAGATACCGCCAGTTCCAGAAGATGTCCGCGCTGAAGTGTCGTCTATGGCCAAACTAGGTACAATGGTGCTTCATGAAAACCTCAAACGCGTCGATCCGGCGGTTGCGAACCGGCTGGAGCCAAAGGACCGCCAACGCCTGTCGCGGGCACTTGAGGTCTATTATGCGACAGGCCAGTCCATCAGCAGCTTTCAGAACAAGCGCTCGCGCCCTGTGCTTGACAAGGGGGAATGGCTCGGTGTCGCCCTGACACCGCCGCGTGCGCGGCTTTATTCGCGAATTGATCGGCGCTTTGAGGGCATGTTGATGGAAGGGGCGATGGAGGAGGCGCGCCGTCTGATGGCGCTGGACCTGCCAGACGATCTGCCGATTATGCGGGCGCATGGTGTGCCCTGGTTGATTGCCTACCTGAAAAAGGAACTCAGCGCTGAGTTTGCCGCCGACAGCGCCAAGCGCGACACAAGGCGCTATGCCAAGCGCCAGTTCACCTGGATCGGTCGTCAATTCCCGTTCTGGCCACGGATTCCATCCATGTCGGTGGAGGATCGTATGCGGGTGATTTTTGCCCTCTATAAGGAGGTTGACGGGGGGTCAGGGGTAAGTTATGCCCACAACTGAACTTTTGGGAGGAAGCGCTTTATGCGTCCAACAGTCGTACTCGTTATTAAGCGCCTGTAGCTGACCTAAGTGTCAGCTACAGGTGCTTGTAACCAGGGTCTCTGTCAGGGGCCCTTTTTTTTATCCTGAACTCCGAACCGCCAATCACTTCAAGGACCCAGAAAAATGTCTACCAAGACCGCTTCCAAGCCAGCTGCGAAATCCCGTCAGATGACCGGCGCGGAGATCGTGGTGACGGCGCTCAAGGAGCAGGGTGTCGAGGTCATGTTCGGCTATCCGGGCGGCGCGGTCCTGCCGATCTACGATGCGCTGTTCGAAGAAGACGCCATTCGCCACGTTCTTGTGCGCCATGAACAGGGCGCAGGGCATGCGGCTGAGGGCTATGCCCGCTCAACCGGCAAAGCGGGTGTGGCGCTGGTGACCTCTGGCCCAGGTGCCACCAATATGGTCACGCCGATCACTGATGCGATGATGGATTCCATTCCGATGGTCGTCATTACCGGCCAGGTACCAACCCACCTGATCGGCACAGACGCGTTTCAGGAGTGCGATACGGTCGGCATTACGCGCTGCTGCGCCAAGCACAATTACCTGGTTACCGACGTCACCCAATTGGCGCGGACGATTCATGAGGCATTTCTGATCGCGACAACCGGTCGGCCGGGTCCGGTTGTGATCGATATTCCAAAAGACATTCAGTTCGCGACCGGTCCCTATATTGGCAAGGAAGGCATTCACAAGCCAACCTATAGGCCGCAAACCACGCCAGATCCTGCTGTGATCAAGCGCGCTGTTGCCCTGATGCGAAAGGCGCAGCGCCCGGTTTTCTATACTGGCGGCGGGGTCATCAATTCAGGGCCAGAGGCAGCAAAACTGCTGCGCGAACTGCAAGCGGCCACCGGCTTCCCGGTGACATCAACCCTGATGGGGCTGGGCGCGTTTCCGGCCAGCCATGAGGATTGGCTGGGGATGCTGGGTATGCATGGATCCTATGAGGCCAATAATGCGATGCATGATTGCGACCTGATGATTTGCGTCGGTGCGCGCTTTGATGACCGCGTGACCGGTCGGATTGATGCGTTTTCGCCGGGCTCGAAGAAGATCCATATCGACATCGACCCGTCCTCCATCAACAAGGTGATCCCGGTAGATGTACCGGTCATTGCGGACTGCGGCGAGGCGCTTGCGGCGCTGCTGGAGGGCTGGAATGCCAGCAAGACCAAGGCGCCAAGTCTGAAAGACTGGAAAGCGCAAATCGATACCTGGCGCGCGCGCAACTGTTTTGCCTTTGCTCAGGGCGAAGGCGAGATCAAACCGCAATACGCGGTCGAGCGCTTGTACGAGCTGACCAAGCACCGTGAGACCTATATCACCACCGAAGTTGGTCAGCATCAGATGTGGGCGGCGCAGCACTATCATTTCGAAGAGCCAAATCGCTGGATGACCAGCGGCGGGCTTGGCACGATGGGCTATGGTCTACCAGCCGCCGTCGGGGTTCAGGCGGCGCACCCGGATGCGCTGGTCATCGATATTGCCGGGGAAGCCAGTGTCCAAATGGTGATGCAGGAAATGTCGACAGCCGTGCAGCACAATCTTCCGGTCAAGATTTTTATCCTCAACAATGAGTGGATGGGCATGGTGCGTCAGTGGCAGGAGCTCCTGCACGGTGAGCGCTATTCGCACTCCTATAGTGAGAGCCTGCCCGATTTTGTGAAACTGGCGGAGGCTTATGGCGGCCTTGGAATTGCCTGCGATGATCCGTCAGAGCTCGATGCCAAGATTCAGGAAATGATCGACTATGACGGGCCGGTGATCTTCGACTGCCGGGTGACAAAGGCTGAAAACTGCCTGCCGATGATCCCGTCAGGGGCGGCGCATAATGAAATGATCCTGTCAGAGATTACTGGCGACGAGATTGATGCGGCAGGACGAAAACTGGTCTGATGATTGGCGATTTGACGCGATTTGATGGGTTTCCGCCGCCGCTTCTGTCTGGCATGGGAAAGCCGCGTAAGGAAAGTAGAGTAATGGCAGTAGATTCCCTGTTCGACTGGCTCGGTGAGCATGTGGACGTACTCATCGCGGTGCTGTCTGCCGGCGTTGCTGTGATCGGCGCGCTGCTCAGCCGTTCTGAAACGCGAAAGCAGCGCAGATTGCAGGAAGAAAATCTGCGCCATGCGGTTGATGCGCAAAGTCTGACCTGGGGCAATCAGTGTATCGACACACTGAATCGCGCCGCCATGTTTGCCCGTACGCGCCAGCATCAACAGAGCGATGCGAGTTTCCTGCAACAGCGGGTCAATCTGATGCTGGCCGTCTCATCGCTGGTCGAGCGCGGTCGCTTGTTTTTCCCGAATGTTGACCCTGAAAGCAAAGGCGCCGCGAAAGAGGGCGCTTATCGCGGCTCGCGTCCGCCGGTTCTGGATGCGCTGATGTATGCCTATTACGAGCTGGAAGCGCTGACCCGCTCAGACGGCCCGACGGCGGAAAACAGCGCGGACTTCCTCGAACAATGCCGCCGCTTGCTGGTGTCCGAGCTTCAGGCACATATCGACCCGCGTCGCCGTGATACGATTGTTGGGCGCTATGACAATCAGCGTCTTGGCCATCGTGAAGATGCCAAGGCGCGCGCAAAGGCCCTGCGCGATATGCTCAAGACCCGCCGCCCCGGCCTTGCGCTGGATGAGCGCCAGGAGACCATTCAATGACCGATATTCCAGCCAGCGCCTATGACATGTCGCACGATGATGAAGAGGGCGAGCGCCGCACACTCGCGGTCATGGTCGATAATGAGCCCGGTGTGCTCGGGCGGGTTGTCGGGCTTTTTTCGGCGCGTGGCTACAATATTGAGAGCCTGACTGTTGCCGAGGTCGATCGCGGACGTCACCGCTCGCGGATCACCATCGTAACTGTCGGTACGCCGCATATGTTGGAGCAGATTGAGGCTCAGCTCCTTCGCTTGGTGCCGGTGGCAAGCGTAACCGACATTTCCAAATCGAAGCGCGGCGTCGAGCGCGAACTGGCCCTGATCAAGGTTGCCGGGAAAGGCGAGAAGCGCGTCGAAGCCTTGCGCCTGTCCGAGATTTTTCGCGCCCGCGTCATCGACACGACGAATGAGAGCTTCATTTTTGAACTGACCGGAGCAAGCGACAAGATTGACCAGTTCTGCGCCTTGATGGAGCCGCTCGGCCTGGTTGAGGTCAGCCGTACCGGTGTCCTCTCGATCAAGCGCGGCGCGAAGCTCGGCTAAACGTTTCCAAGACATTCCAAGGAGTTGACCATGAATATCTATTACGAGCAGGACGCCGATCTTGCGCTGATCCAGAAGAAAAAAGTTGGCGTCATTGGCTATGGCAGTCAGGGCCATGCCCATGCGCTGAACCTGAAAGACAATGGCGGTAATGTCCGGGTTGGACTGCAGGAAACCTCTGCCAGCCGCAAGAAAGCTGAAGCTGAGGGCCTGAAAGTCATGACCCCGGCCGAGGTCACCAAATGGGCTGATGTCGTCATGATCCTCGTCCCGGACGAGAAGCAGGCCGTCCTCTGGGCGAATGAAATCGAGCCACATGTTCGCGACGGCCAGCACATCATGTTCGGCCATGGTTTCAACATCCATTACAATCTGATCCGCCCGCCAGCCGGGGTGGATGTGTCATTGTCAGCGCCGAAAGGCCCCGGCCATACGCTGCGCGCGCAATACCAGATGGGCTTCGGCCTGCCGGGCCTTGTTGCCATCCATCAGGATGCCACCGGCACAGCTAAAGAGGTTGCCCTGTCTTACTCAAAGGGCATTGGTAACACGCGCGCCGGGGTGATCGAGACCAGTTTCAAGGAAGAGACCGAAACCGATCTGTTCGGCGAGCAGGCCGTGTTGTGCGGCGGCATTGTCGAGCTGATCAAGGCCGGTTTTGAGACGCTGGTGGAGGCGGGCTACGCGCCTGAAATGGCTTATTTCGAATGCCTGCACGAGACCAAGCTGATCGTTGATCTGATCTATGAAGGCGGTATCGCCAACATGAATTACTCGATTTCCAACACGGCTGAATATGGCGAATATGTTTCTGGTCCGCGGGTTGTCGATTCTGAGAGCAAGAAGGCGATGAAAGCGGTGCTTGAAGACATTCAATCGGGCAAGTTTGCGCGCGACTGGGTGCTGGAAAACCAGGCCGGCGCACCAAGCTTCCTGTCGATGCGTGCGCGCATGAATGATCATATGATCGAAGAAGTGGGCGAGAAACTGCGCGGTATGATGCACTGGGCGCAAAATGACCGCCTCGTCGATAAGAGCCGCAACTAGATAACGCTCCCAGTTCAGAGTGACAAAACGAGCGCCAGCCCTAGCAGAACGCAGAGGGCTGGCGTATAAGACTTACGTGAATCTTGACACCGCTGTCAAAAAGCGTCACAGCGCCGGAAACTTGTGAGAAGGGAGCTTCATGGCGGAGTTTATTCCTGTCGGCCCGTTCGATATCGTGATTTTTGGTGGTACGGGCGACCTATCCCAGCGCAAGCTCCTGCCCGCCCTGTTTCATCGCTGGTGCGACGGACAGATTCCTGAAGACACCAACATTGTTGGTGTGTCTCGCACAGAGCTGGACGACAAGGCATTCCGGGCCTTTGCGAAAGACGCCTGCGAAGCGTCAACCAAGGACACTATCAAACCGGCCGACTGGAAAGCCTTCGAAAAACACCTGTCTTATGTCGCAATGGACGCGACTGACCCAGACGCAGATTGGGATGGTCTGCGCAGCAAGATCAAGGTGGATGTTAGCCGACCTTGCATTTTCTATCTCGCGGTCACACCGAAAATCTATGTGTCGATCTGTGAAGCCATTGGCCGCGCTGGATTGGTCGATGACAGCGCCCGCGTTGTGCTCGAGAAGCCGATCGGGACGGATCTTGAATCGGCACGCGCAATCAATATCGGCGTCGGCAACGTCTTTGAAGAGAGCAAGATCTACCGGATCGATCACTATCTCGGCAAAGAGACGGTGCAGAACCTGATGGTGCTGCGCTTTGCCAATTCCCTGTTCGAGCCGATCTGGAATCGCACGGCCATTGACCATATCCAGATCACCGTAGCTGAGCATTACGGCGTAGGTGAGCGTGCAGGCTATTATGACGGGTCTGGCGCGCTGCGTGATATGGTCCAGAACCACTTGTTGCAGCTGCTCTGCCTGATTGCGATGGAGCCACCAAACTCGATCAATGGTGATGCGATCCGCACTGAAAAGATCAAGGTTCTGCAGGCCCTCAAGCCGATCTCTGCGAAGGAGGCCGGCACGGTGACAGTCCGCGGCCAGTATCAGTCTGGCAATCTCGATGGCCAAGCCATACCGGGCTACCTTGAGGAACTCGGCAAGGACAGCGACACCGAGACATTCGTGGCCATCAAGGCCTCAGTTGACAATTGGCGCTGGGCGCGTGTGCCCTTCTATCTGCGCACGGGCAAGCGCATGAAGGGCCGCCACTCCGAGATTGTCGTGCAATTCAGACCCACACCGCATTCAATGTTTGGCCAGAAAGACGAGATGTTCAATCGGCTGGTCATCAATGTTCAGCCCGATGAAGGCGTGCAGCTTTACTTGCAGATCAAGGAGCCGGGACCAGGCGGCTTGCGGATCCGGTCACTGCCACTGAACCTGTCCTATCAGGACAATTTCCAGGTTCGCTATCCCGATGCCTATGAGCGCTTGCTGATGGATGTTGTGCGAGGCAACCTGTCCTTGTTCATGCGCCGTGAGGAAGTCGAAGAAGCCTGGAAATGGGTTGATAGCCTGCTGGACGCATGGTCCGAAGCTGAAGTGCCGATGCGGACTTATTCGGCAGGTGTTGAAGATGGCCCCGTTGAGTCGCGCCTGCTTCTGCGCGAAGATAAGCGCGACTGGTGGGAGGCCAAATCTTGACTGAGCTGCATCCGGCAATCGCTGAGGTTACGGCGCGGATCGAGGCGCGCTCTAGGGACAGTCGCGCGGTCTATCTGGAAATGATCCGGGCGCGCAAACCGGGCGGCCTCGCCCGTCAGAAGCTCAGCGAAGGCAATCTGGCGCACGCTTCTGCAGGGTGCGCGGTGATGGACAAGGTTGAAATCCTTGGCGGCAGCTGGCCGAATATCGGCATCATCACATCCTATAATGACATGCTCTCAGCGCACGCGCCATTTGAGTCTTATCCGCAAATCATTCGCGACGAGGCCCGCAAGAATGGCGCGACGGCGCAGGTTTCTGGCGGCGTTCCTGCGATGTGTGACGGCGTCACGCAAGGTCAAGAAGGCATGGAGCTGTCGCTCTTTTCCCGCGACGTCATTGCCATGGCCTCGGCAGTTTCGCTGAGCCATGATGCATATGATGCGGCGCTGCATCTCGGCGTATGTGACAAGATCATTCCGGGCCTGACCATTGCCGCTTTCCGGTTTGGCTGGCTGCCGCATGCCATGGTGCCAGCAGGTCCGATGCCGTCCGGGCTGCCCAATCCGGAAAAACAGCGTATCCGGCAGGAATTTGCGCTCGGCAAGGTTGGCCGCGATGCGCTTCTGAAGGCTGAAGCTGAAAGCTACCACACCCAGGGCACCTGCACGTTTTATGGAACCGCAAACTCCAATCAGATGCTGATGGAGATGCTTGGCCTGCACATTCCGGGCGCGGCTTTCCCCAACCCGGGAACGCCTTTGCGTGAAGCCTTGACGCGGGCGACTGTGCGTCAGGTCCTGGCAAATACGGTTGCCAATGATTACCGCCCGGTTGGCGAGATGATCGAGGCGCGCAGCCTTGTCAACGCCTTGGTCGGCTTGATGGCGACGGGCGGGTCAACCAATCACGCGCTTCATATCCCGGCCATGGCCGCAGCGGCTGGCTTCGAAGTCACACTCGATGATTTTGCCGATGTCAGCAATGTCACGCCGTTGCTGTGCCGGATTTATCCAAACGGACCAGCCGACGTGAACCACTTCCATGCTGCGGGCGGGATGGGTTTCGTTGTGCGCGAACTGCTTCAGGCTGGCCTTGTGGACGGCCAGGCGCAAGGCGTTGCCGGTCCAATGGCGACCTATAGTCAGGAACCCTGGATGGATGGTGACACGCTGAAATGGCGCGAGGCTCCGACGGCCAGCGGCGACCTGGAAATCATTCGCCCTGTCAGCGATCCGTTTAACGCCCATGGCGGCCTGCAAATGCTGGACGGACCGCTAGGGCGCGGCGTGATCAAAGTGTCTTCGGTCAAAGCTGATCGGCATGTGATTGAAGCCCCGGCGCGGGTGTTCGAAAATCAGCACGATGTCAAAGCTGCCTTTGCGGCGGGTGAGCTTGATCAGGACGTGATCGTCGTGGTGCGGTTTCAGGGACCATGTGCGAACGGAATGCCGGAACTTCATGCGCTATCACCGGCACTAGGTGCCCTTCAAGACAAGGGGTTCCGTGTCGCGCTTGTCACCGATGGCCGCATGTCCGGCGCCAGCGGCAAGTTTCCTGCGGCGATCCATGTCGGGCCTGAAGCGGCGCGTGGCGGGCCTCTCGCGCGAGTTCAGGACGGCGATATCATTCGGCTCGATGCTGACACCGGCAAGCTTGATATCAAGGTCGAGCCTTCCGAGTTTGACCGCCGTGAGCCCGCTATCTTCCGGCCCAATGAAAGCGGCATGGGATTGGGTCGTGAACTGTTCGGGACGTTCAGAGCTACCGCCAGTGATTCAGAGGCTGGCGGTAGTGTCTTTTCCATGCTCACGTCTGGACAAGTATAATGACTGCAAGCGTTCTTGTCGGTGATATTGGCGGTACAAATGTTCGCTTGGCGGAAGCCTATTCCGGGAATGGCGGTCGTATCAGCCTGGAACAGACTCAGGTCCTGTCCGGCGACAGTTTCGGTGGTTTCGAAGAAGCGCTTGAAACCTATTTAAATGGCCACAAGGACCATGATTTCGATAGTGCTCTGTTCGCTTTTGCCGGGCCGGTGCGCGACAATACGATTGCCATGACCAATCGCGACTGGGTCATCAAAGGTGATGATCTTGCCAAGCGCTTCGGGTTGAAGTCGGTGCATCTGGTCAATGATTATGCGGCGATGGCGCGGGCCATTCCAGAGCTTGGCCCCGAGAGTTTCGACCAGCTTCATGCTGGCAATCCGCCTGCGACCCGATCACCGATCCTGGTTTCCGGGCCCGGCACCGGTCTTGGTGTGGCGACCCTTATTCCTGAGCATAAGGCAGGCTGGTATGTTGTGACCGGGCAAGGCGGGCATGCTGCTTATGCGCCCCAGACTGCGCGCGAATGGGCCCTCGCAGAAGCCTTGCGCGCCCGCCACGGCTATGTCTCCAAGGAGCTTGTTCTTTCCGGTATAGGCCTGGATGCAGTGCATCAGGCGCTTTGCGATATTGATGGCAGGGATTGGGTTCAGGCACCTCCGGCGGAGCTTATGGCTGCGGCGGAAAAAGGTCCCGGTATCGAGCGTGATATCTGCGAAATACGTGCCCGCGCGACAATGGGGGCGCTCGGTGATGCGGCGCTGATCAATGGCACGATTGGCGGCGTGGTAATTACTGGCGGTGTTGCCAAAAGGCTGGTGCGCTGGCTCAAGCAACCAGAGAGCCTGAACCGGTTTTTCGAGCGCGGATCGCAACTTGAATATATGGCAGCCATGCCTATTCGCCTCTTGCTCTCTGGCAAGGCTGCCCTGATAGGGGCAGCGGCTCTGTATTTTGATAAGGAACTCTCAACATGATCTCTTTGGCGTCCTTTCGAAATGCAATCGCCGGCGCGCCGATTGTTCCGGTTTTGACGATTGATTCTGTGGCGCATGCAGCACCGCTGGCAGCGGCGCTAAAAGCTGGCGGACTCTCAAGCGCTGAAATCACTTTACGCACGCCAGCTGGCCTCGAGGCGATAACGGAAATGAAACGCGCTGAGCCAAGCCTTGTCGTCGGCGCAGGCACAATCCTGAGCGAAGGCGACGTCGATGCAGCGCTGAAGGCCGGGGCTGATTTTCTGGTCACGCCGGGCGCCGGGCCTGACCTCCTCAAAGCGCTTGCCGAATATGATGGTGTGATCCTGACCGGTGTGTCGACGGCGAGCGAGGCGATGGAACGGTTCGAGATGGGCTATGGCGTGATGAAATTCTTTCCGGCTGAAGCAGCAGGCGGCGCTAATTTTCTGAAATCGCTGGCTGGCCCATTACCGCATATCGATTTCATGCCGACAGGCGGTGTTAAGCCAGGCAACGCGCTCGACTATCTATCTCTGCCGAACGTGATTGCGGCGGGCGGCACCTGGATCGCATCACCGCAGGATATGAATGAGGGCAAGTGGGACCTTATCGAGGCGCGGTCTCGTGAAGCCTCCAATCTTGGGAAGGCTGCCTAGATGACCGGAGAAGGCGCTCTGCTGCGTGGTCGCAGTGCCAAGATTGTCGCGACGCTCGGCCCGGGCAGTTCGGCGCCAGGGACGATCAAACGGCTGGCCGAGGCCGGCGTTGACGTGTTCCGCCTGAATTTCAGCCATGGCGAGCAGGAAAAGCATAGGAAGACCTATGATGCCATCCGCGATGTCGAGAAAGCTACAGGCCGTCCGCTGGCGGTGCTGGCCGACATGCAAGGACCAAAAATTCGCGTTGGCAAGTTTCCAGATGGCTTCCTGAAGCTCGGTTTTCAGAGCGAGCACGATCTCGTGGTTGGCGACGAGACCGATGAAGAGGGCGTCATTCCGGTGCCGCGGGCGGAAATCCTTGGGATCCTCGAAGAGGGGGATACGATCCTGGCTGATGATGGCCTGCTAATCTTTACGGTCCTCAAGGCGGGTGAGCGCCCGCGTGTGCGCGCGGAAGTGCCTGGAAAACTGAAAGATCGCAAAGGCTTCACTGTGCGGGGCAAGGCGCTGCCAGTTCCGGCATTGTCAAAGAAGGATCGCTCCGACCTTGCTTTTGCGCTGGATATGGGCGCTGACATTATCGCGCTCAGCTTTGTTCAAACCGTCGAGGATATCAAAGAAGCGCGCGGCCTTGTTCAGGGCCGCGCAATGATCGTGTCCAAGATCGAAAAACCTGCGGCGATTACAAATCTCGACGCCATTATCGAGGCAACTGACGCTGTGATGATTGCGCGCGGTGATCTTGGTGTCGAATTCCCCCCGGAAGATGTGCCGATCATTCAGCGCCGGATCGTGCGGGAATGTCGGGAAGCTGGACGCCCGGTCATCGTCGCGACGCAAATGCTGGAAAGCATGGTCGAGAATGCGGCGCCAACGCGCGCCGAAGCAGGCGATGTTGCAACGGCGATCTATCAGGGCGCTGACGCTGTCATGCTGTCAGCAGAGACCGCAGTGGGGCGTCACCCTGCGACGGCGGTAGTGATCATGAACCGGATTATCCGGGCCGTGGAATCCTCAGACGATTACCGTCAAGCCATGGGTCAGTTTGATGGCGGCATGACCGAGCGCGATGATGTCGATACGCTGGCCAAGTCTGTCATGTCGGTGGCCGAGCGCAACAAAGCGCCCTTGGCCCTGCGGACGGGTGATATACCGCGCCTTGCACAATTCTCACGCGTGCGCGGTTCTGCGCCTATTCTTTATGGGTCGGAAGTCGACTCTCGCTTGCGTCAGGCGCAGCTTCTATGGGGCATCCATTCGGTTCGCATGGTCGCGGGATCCGATTGGACACGGCAATTGATGGATTCGATTGGCCTTACAGGGCCGGTCGCCTATGCCGCTTGGCAACATGCCGGGCACTGGGCCTGGGCGATGGGCGTCGAAGACTAGAAATCTCAGCAGCGCTAGCTTGCAATGGGTCGGGGCGGAGCCAGTCCCGGGCCGGGCCTGTTTAAAACATGACCCCGCAAGTGCCGAGCAAATTGCCGCGATACCTTCGCTGTGATACGCAGTTCTCGATCACCGGATTGCAAACAAAATACAATTTGAGGAGAAGATGGATGTTTCGAGCCACTGGTTTGCTAAAGTCGGCTTTGGTTGGGGTTTCATTGATCGGTCTAGCAGCCTGCGCGCATTCGGATCTCGCCGAAGGCTTGGTCGCCTCGCCGATAACTGTCGATCCCGCGCAACCGGCGAAATTCAGCTATGTCGTCAACGGAAGTCTGACGAAGAAGCTGACCGTCGATCTATACAATCCAGGCACCTATGCTTCTCTCAGTCTGTATGCGGCCGACGCGCTTCTGGTCGACAATCTGAATGTCCCCACATCTGGCGATCAGACCCTGAATGCGCTGGTGCAATTTGAGGCGCTCGGTGAGGTCGAGCTGAGGCTGAAAACAAGCGCGGCCAACCTCACCATAAACAGCCTGAAAATCGAAGACGTCACAGGCCTTGAGATTCCCCACTATCAGGACATTTCGACCGCCATCGGTCTCGAAAAGGTCAGCTCTATCAAATATGGCGGGCCGACCATCGCGGATATGGATGGCGACGGTGATTATGACTTCATCCTCAACAATCACAATCAGGCCGATACCAAACTGTACTGGAACAATGGCGACGGTACGGTCACTGCGCACGACAAGAACCTGTCGCGATGGTTTATGCATGACCTGCATGGCACCGCCGCCGGTGACTATGACAATGATGGCGATCTTGACCTGATGGTGACGCAAGGCGGCGGTAACGGCACCAATCCCTCGAAGGTCAACTTCTACAACAATTATGACGGTACATTGGTTCTGATGACGGGTGATGTCGGGATTGATCGCGGCGGACGCGGACGCGGTGGGCGCTGGTCAGATATTGACCTTGATGGCGACCTTGACCTGCTGCTGGTGAATGAACTTGGCCTTGGCGGCCAAAAGCCTCAGCACTTTTTCTACGAAAATTCAGGCGATGGCACGTTCAAGTATCGCGGCGTGACCGGGCTGCAGGATGAGGAACCGTCCCGCATTCTCGTCACCGATATCAATGGCGACAATATCGACGACATAATCCTTTATGCTCCGCTATCGGTCTGGCAGGGCAATTGCGATTTCACTTTCACAGAATTAACCGCAGGTCTTCCCGAGCAAACCCGCGGACTTCGCAACATCATGGCCATTGCTGATCTTGATATCGACAATGATGGAGATCTCGATCTCTATCTCGCACGCGGCAAGGCGCTGGAACGGGTATATGATGAAACGCCCTCCATGGACTTTGATCCACTCTCGCGAGAGCTGTCTCTTAAACCGCGCGGACTAAACGGTGTCGATGAACTTGAATTTACGGCCAGTGGCGCCATCGGATTTCATGACTATTTCTACACCGCGCAAGGTCACTTTCGCGGGAAGCAATATCCAATCTATCTCGGTAAAAACAAGGTGAGAACCGATGTGGCAATCGGTGAAGAACTGACGATTGAGCCAGACCAGGCCGCTGGTTGGCCAGATGATATCTCTGAGAACGGCATGTATTTCGGCTATCTCGGCGATGACCGCTGGAAAGCGGCACTGGTGCGCAACGGAGACTTGTTCTGGTCTTTCAAGTACAGTCTTTCCGGCATAACAGACGTATCCCCGAACTTCACGCCGCAGAACCGAAACGAGCCTGACGTCCTGTTGCGGAATGATGGCGGGGTGTTCACCGACGTGTCCGCAGAGTGGAATCTTCAGCCGGGCGGCAATGCGCTCGGCGTCACTGCGGGCGACTTCAACAATGACAGCCACCAGGACGTATTCGTCTATCGCTGGGGTCTGATCGGCAAACGCATATCGGACCAGATGTTACTGAATACCAGCGAAGGGCGATTTGAGACAGTGACCTCGCATGGCGCCAATGATGTCGGCGGGCCGGGCAATGGCGATATGGGACAGGCCTTCGATTTTGATCTTGATGGCGACCTTGACCTGCTGAATGGCAGCGAGGGCGGCGAATGGTATCTGTATGAGAATGAGCAGCCGGGAACGGGCAATTATGCTCTGGTCAGGGTCGGTTACGCGCCGACCTCAAATGTCGATGCGATCTCCGCCGAGGTGACCCTTAAGACGGCGTCTGGTGAATATCGCAAACGCGTTGCCTCGGCGGGCGAAGTTTTCTCGCAGAGCTTGCTCAATACGGTTCATTTTGGTCTGGGCGATGCGGAACTGATCGAAAGTGTTCAGGTCAGATGGCGCAATGGTGAGACCGTTTCGTTCACCGATAAGCCGGTCAATATTCTCCTCGATACTGACCAGATTGATCCAACCCAGCTGACCGTCGAACCCGGCGACTTCGACATCAGGCAAGGCACAGCCTATCCGCTGAAAGTTCATATTGAGCCGGGTAACGCCAACAAGGACGTGATCTGGTCGAGCAGCGATGAGACGGTCCTTAGCGTCAATGATCAGGGCCGTGTGACGGCGAGGGGCCGTGTTGGCCAGACCGCGACGATTACCGCAACAAGCCTCGCCAATGGGCTATCTAGATCTAGCACTGGCACAGTCGCGGACTGGTACGAAGTATCGCCGGAAGATGTCGTTATCTCGTCTGACCAGAGCGACCTTTATGTCGGTGACACGGTCGGTTTGGAGGCATATGTCCGGCCTGCGCACGCAGATGAGACAGGCCTTGTATGGTCCAGCAGCGACCCGGCAATTGCCACGGTGGATCAGGCGGGCATGGTGACAGGGATAGCCGCCGGGCGTGTCACGGTTACCGCGACCTCCGCTGCCAATAGTGAGATTAGCGCCGCAATCGAGCTCAGCGTAGAACCGTTTGTCGAAGGCTTTATCCGGATCATTGATCAGGATGACTACATGAAGACCGACTTTGTCAGCGGTGAAAGCATCACGCTGAATGTCAACTATCATGCCGGGTCACGCAATCATGTAATCATGTCTGATGAAGGCGGCATACGGTTCTGGCTGCGTCATTTTCAGAGCGAATGGATCCCGGCAAGGGATATGGTGTTCATCGATGAAAGCGTCCTGAATACAGAATCTGGCAGCTCGTCCATGACGATCCCGCTTGATGGCCTGACGCCAACAAAAGATTTGCCAGAGGGACATTTCTACTATTTGCGGGCATCATTCGCAGCCAGCGATGGCAATACTTACAATGCTGGAATCTACCCGATCAGCATTGTTGCAACCGAACCGCCCGAATAGTCATGCGCGTTTGGCATATTGGGAGAATGGCGCTCTGGGGAGGATTCGAACCCCCGACCCCTTGATTCGTAGCCTCATAATGTTGACGCCTTAGTGCATTGTATGTTTACGTGTTTTTCTGCAATACATTGTTTATAAATAAGAAATTATGGACATAGATAGACACGGAAAGACAGTTGATGCCGACGGATACACACCAATTTGCGGACACAGTGCGGACACAGCGCCTAACTGACAGAATGGTGAAATCTATGGAATTGCCCAAGCAAGGCAATCGAATTGCCTATGATGGCCAACTTGCTGGCTTTGGTATCAGGGCAACGCCCAATGGACGCAAGTCGTTCATTTTGAACTACCGATTCGAGGGAAGAGAGCGACGTATAACAATCGGTCGCTATCCTGAATGGACAGTCGTCGCAGCTCGCAAGCGAGCGCAAGAACTGCGCCTCTTGATCGGAACAGGTACTGACCCTCTAGCAAAGCGAGAAACCAAACGCGCCGCTCCAACAATCCGAGACGTGTTTCACAGGTATGATCGGGATTATATTCCGAGGCTGAGTAAGGACGTTGCTACTGACTATCGAAAGAAATTTGAGAAATATATCTTGCCCGCGATGGGAGCCGAGAAAGTCGAGGATGTGACGTTCAGTGATTGCGAGCGACTTCATCGGCAGGTCTCGATGCACAGTCCCATAGCCGCCAATAGGATGATCGCCATTTTGAGACGCGCTCTAAATCTCGCGATCAGTTGGGACTGGCTGGAACGAAATCCAGCGAAGGGAATTGAATTCAATCCCGAACGCGCCCGAGAGACTTACCTTTCACCCGCACAAATCAGAGATCTGTTGGAAGCTCTGGATAGGCACCCTGAGCGGGCTTCAGCAGACGCGATCAAGCTCATGCTATTTACGGGATGTCGGCGTGGTGAAGCATTAGGCGCTCGTTGGGACCAGTTTGATGAAGCGCTGCGCATATGGACCAAACCAGCAGCCACAACAAAACAACGAAGAATTCATCGGGTTCCAGTGTCGCCGCCAGTTACGCAATTGCTCAAAGACAGAAAGCGGTTGGCGTCTTCACAATACGTGTTTCCCGGAAAAGAAGGCCAACCTTTGACGAGAGTAAAACGGACTTGGGCAACCGTGAGGAAACAAGCGAAACTGGATGGTGTTCGAATGCACGACCTTCGTCATACTTTCGCGAGTATTGCCGTTTCGCAGGGACAGTCACTGCCGATCATCGGAGCTATGCTTGGCCACACACAAACACAAACGACGGCGCGTTACGCACATCTTTTTGATGATCCGCTAATGGCGGCTGTAAAATCTGTATCGGAAGTATTGAAATCCGCTCAATAGTGCGGCCAAGTTTGATCTGGGAACGTAGCCGGGGTCACCTCCGCAAAGGTGTCCCACAATGTCGAATTTGCGTCCTTGCTAAATCATAACCGCTTGTTTGCAATAAATGCTTTAGGGAGCGTTCTGTCTCGACAACGTCAGCTGTGCTAGGGCCTATAACAACTTTGCTAAGTAGTTTTTCGAGATTGTATCCCTGGATTTGGCCATAAAACTCTTCCACTGGGAACAAAAACCGGGTCTCCAACTTCCCAGATTGTGCCATCACCGTGATGTTTTTATTTAATAGAGCATCTCTGTCCCATCGTGGAATATACATGAACCGCCACTCTCGCTCTTCAGCGAATCCACAGTGTTTTCTCGTGGCCGATGCCAAAATCCAAGCCTGAGTCAGTTCCCAATGTACCGTTTCGTCACCATTGTTTTGAGCTTCGCGTTTCCAGTAGTCCACGTCTTCGATGAATTGGGTCGTTATGTTCAAAATGGTCGTTATAAATTCATCCTCTGACTCATAGCGCACGTGCCTGAGTATCACGGGCACTTCAGTGGTTTCATACCTATCCCTGATTGGCGTAGTTTCTATCTCAAGTGCCATGCCTGCGCCGTCATCGCCATAAGCTCTCCACATCGAAAGCTTGCCATCTGGATGGTTAATATCGGTCTCGCACCAGCAAGATAAAAATATGTCATCCCGGATGGCTATGACGCTGCTATCCAAGTATTTGGAAAACGAGTCCCAAAACCTAGGCCAAGCTTTATCCAAGCGGATTTTAAGACCCTTTCCTTCATCGGTGTTATTCAGGAAATTTTCTAGGATATCGAAACCACCTCTGACCTCCGTGAAATCATTCAACGCAGACGGTGGTGACATAAGAAGTTTCCGATCGGACGCAATCTTGAGGAAGCTTTCAGCGCTCGTGAAGTGGATCAAGTTCGAAGGTATGTTTTCCATATCCGGCGCAATCGGACCATGCAGTATACTGCGCTTTTGGTCTCTCATTGTGTGAGACATTTTAAGGTTGCTCTCCCCAGTTTTGGAATTCACACAGTACCTCCACCGGCACAATTTGTCTCTGTGAAAGGCATGTTTTCTGTAAATGGGTCGCCGCTTTGCCATTCTTCGTCTCGGATCAAGCCGAGACGAGGAATGGCAACGTATCTAGTCGGAAGCCTCAAAACCAATCGCGGAGACCACATGCTAGCCGGGGAGTAATAAGTGTAAGCTCATCAGAATATTCCATCGCCCTGTCGCCACAAAAACGAATTCTTCCTGAGTATTCCGATCAGCCAAGACACAGAAGTCCTTAGCAATCTAGATTATCTTTTAAGCTACCCCCAATGGAGGCACTTGACTTGTATCGCTCTAGAAGCGATGACCAGCACGAACTTGAGCGAACCAAGAAGTTAGCCATTAGGTTTTCTGTTCTGGACGCTCGAGCACCTCTTTGGGCAGAGAGGCGTGTTTTTTAACACGTAGAGCAAACGAGCCGAGCGGAATTCAACCGCTCTAGTTTCTTTGCGGTCTGCTGTAATCTTAAAAACCAAACCGCAGACCGCCTGTCTGAAGGAGGTCGGCCCATGTCGAACCTGAATAAATATCTGTCCCGGCAAGATGCCGCGACATTTCTAGGCATTTCGCCAAGAACCCTTAGCCGCTGGCACTCCGAACGTGTTGGTCCGCCATTAATAAAGGTGCGCCGCTGCGTTCGGTATTCCGAAGCAAGCCTCATCGATTGGCTCGATGATCAGGAGCGCAAACCATGTCGCTCGTGATCTCATCGATAGCAGCCGCTCGCGGGGGTCCCTGTAGCACCCCCTCCCAAGAATACATTTTATAGGTGCATCATGGAATTATTGCATAAAGGCTTTGATGCGATTGATCTGGCCTACCCATATCATTTGCCCAAAAAGCACATCGAGAAACTGGAGAGGGTGAAAGCCCACTCATTAGAACAAAACGACTCATGCGTGGCCGAATTGAATGGAGTAAAGTTCAAAGTCGCGCCAACTGGCGCTCGAGGCGGTTACGCATTTCGTTGCCATACGGGACGGCTTGGAGAAGTTTGGTTCTTCAAGAAGCATAGTCGCCGAGATCAATGGGGAATTCGCGTCTCAGTTTCTGCCATCCAATGCGCACTGCGTGGATTGAATGGCGTGAAGGAGCATCTGGAAATAACGCTCTCTAAGTTGGGTGTTGCCTTTCTCAGCGGAGCTGAAAGCATCGCAAGAATCGACTTCGCGATGGACTTCCTGCTTCCCGACTTTGAGCTGGTCTCAGATAATTTTGTCATGAACAGTCGGTTTGGAAAAATGAAACATGCAAGTCTGAACGAGTATAAAGAGGCCGGCACAAGTGGACGAACTACTTCTGTCACAGTTGGGAAGAACCCAAATCGTCAACTGATTATCTATGACAAACGTGCGGAGGTGCTGACTAAACGCAAAGATCATTGGCTTGAAGTCTGGAACCTAAAACGAAAACGCGAGGGCAAAGTGACCCAGCCCCCTGATCCGGGCCGTTCATTATGAGAGTCTGTTCGCCTTTCT
>CAYGKE010000008.1:60912-68902 GCA_964350465.1 uncultured Hyphomonas sp. | reverse complement strand
GCCAAGGCTTGTGACTACATCGCCGGTTGCAGCATGATAAATGACAATTCTGCTTTCGGTCGCCGCCGCAATCCACTGCCCATTGGGACTGAATGCAAGGCCGCGCATGAAGAAGCCCTCGGTGAAAAGCGGCTCAAGGGGGTCGCCATCACCGAAATAAGGGTCGCCAAGGTCAAACAGAGGCAGCCCGGTCGCGGCGTCGGCAACATAAGTGCGCGGCAGGTCGCCAGACTCGTCGGTGATAGCCAGGCGGTTTCCGTTCGGGCTGAGCTTCAGCTCGCGGCTCATGGATTTTATGTCGTCCCCGGAATCGGCCACGGGCTCATAGTCTGTCACAGGGCCATCAGTAAGCGAACTGATCGCCCGGATCGTCAACACACCGGATTGAGTGAGCACCGCGACCGCCTCACCGCCATCGACGAAAATCGCGCTCTTTATCGGGTCATCCGCAGAATAGGTATGGCTTGTTTCCTGCCGTCGGGCGGTGTCCCAAAGGCGCAGGATGCCGTCCTGCGATAGGGTGAGAAGGTGTGAGCCATCAGGACTGAAGCTGACATCCCTGACACCCGTCATGCGGCGGCCATCAGGCCGCATTAGCGGATAGCCCTGATTGGCATCATGCAGCAGGCGCGCGAGAGCGACACGGTATTCCGGCTCGTTGACTGGAGCGCTCTGCCAGCCGGCAAGGGCATAACGCGCACCCAGCAGGAAATCTTCATTGTCCCGCGCCTGAACAGAGCGTTCGGCCATGATCCGGGCCAGCGCGTTTCGCGCGTCTTCTTCGCCAGCGACAGCGCGGATGGTCTGGCGCTCTGCCTCGGCAGCATTGCGCTGGGCCAGAAGGCCCAAGCCCGCCGCCGCGACGGCGAGCCCAGCGAAGACCATAGCGGCGGTTGCCATCAGCCCCGTAAGAGTGCGCTGGCGCCGCCGCTCCCGCTGCATCAGGGCATCAAGCGGCACGCCAAGCAGCGAGGCGGTCAGTTTCATCAGGCCAACCTTCTTGCCGTCACCGACGACCTGACCTGTCTTCAGTTTTATCTCACGCAGGTCAGCGGCGAGAATACCCTTGCCGCGCAAGGCCGGCGGAAACAGGGTGCCTTCAACATCGTCTGTGTCTTTCAGACCGAACGCGATGATCGGGAAAATCCGGTCCTCGCGGCCGAGCGCCTGAAAGCGTTTGACCTCTTCATTGACCCAATGGCTGGTGGCGGCGGTCGGACTGCAAAGAACGATCAGTGATTCACTCTCATCCAGGGCCGCATGAAGCAGGTGGATGACACCGCCGGTTCCGGACAGGTCTGAGCGGTCGCGAAAGATCGGGTGGAGCTTCTTGGGCACTTCGCCGTGAGTGCCGCCAGCCTTTACCAGCGCGCGCGGTGTCCTGTAGCGATCAAGTTTGCGATGCAGCCAATTGGCGGCGCGGTCATCCGTGCGGCTATAGCTGAGAAATGCCCGGTATTTCAAAACCCAACCTATCCTGCCGTGCTGCCAAAAAGCGCCTCACCATATTTGCACCAGCGCATGTCGGGCCGATATGAACCGCAGCTGGATGATTACAATAGTGTCATAGGTTGGTTAGCCCGGCAATCAACGCGATTTACGCGAGATGCGCACCGCCATCCGGTCGCCCTTGCGCCCGACATCGCCCTCAAACAGGACTTTGCCGTCACGGCCACCGGAAAGCACCTCAACCGGCTGGTCTGGCGGTAAGCCCAGTAAAAGTGTCGACCCGGCCTTGAGGCTGGTCAGACGGCTGAGCGGGACCGAGAGGCTGGCAATACGTGCGGTGACGACGGCAGTCACAGGCGTTCGATCATGCGCCAGAAGCGGTTCGTCAACCTGTGGTGTACTTGAGCGCGCCGAGATAATGGTCAGGCCGCTGCGCAGGCCCGCAGCGGTCACATCATAGTCAGCAACATAGACCTCGCCGCGCGGCATCAGGCTGGTCATATAAGCAAGATCGGTTTCAAGCGCCTGTAGCGACAGACCTGTCCCGAAAGCCGAGCCAAGACCGGAAAGAAGCTGTTCGAGAAGCGCGCAATCAATAGCGCTAAGCTGCCAGCGCTCACCAATCCGGCCGGTTGAGCCCTGTGCCCCGCACGCTGCAGCAATCATCGCATCGGCAAGTTCTGGCGACAGGCAGACCAGAATCTCTGCGGCGCAGTCCTCGGTCCCGAAACACGCCACGGCGCCAGCCGAACCCGACAGGCGCGACACGAGGTCGGCATGATCAGTGGCCTCACCACTGCGCAGGTTGATTGCAGCCTTGATCCCGGCGCTGCGTCCGAGCGCAAGCGACAGCTTTGCCGCCCTGTCGGCCCAGTCGCGACGCTCAGCATCCTCTGCCGGGCCTGGCACATCCTCGTCGAAGAGAAGATCAGCGCGCTCGCGGATGTCTTCAGGCTCGGATAGTTCCCGCAGGTCATCGGGCAGGTTCGGGCGCAACAGCGCTGCAATCTCTTCCGGTGTCAGAACCCCGCGCGCGCGCGGGACCTGACGATCGAAATCATCGGCCCACTTTCCTGTCGCATCCGTCGCCGGCGCAGGTCGCTTAAGGGAATTATCACGCATTGCGCACCTTCAGATTCCAATACGAGTTTGTCCGCCGACACGGTTAATGAAGCGTTAGTATTTGCGAGTCCGTTTCGAGAATCAGTCGTCGCGTACGGTACGTTCTTTGCGCTCATGACGCTCTTGCGCCTCAAGGCTCAGGGTTGCGGTTGGCCGCGCTTCGAGACGGCGCAGGCCAATTGGTTCGCCGGTATCATCACAATATCCATAAGTGCCCTCGTCGATCCGGCGGATTGCGGCCTCGATCTTGGAGATCAGTTTGCGTTGCCGATCCCGCGTGCGCAGTTCAAGCGCCTTGGCGCTTTCCGAGGATGCGCGGTCGACCAGGTCGGGATGATTGCTCGACTGGGCCTGAAGATTACTGATTGTTGTCTTTGCGCCGGCAAGGATATCATCCTTCCATTCTTCGAGCTTCTTGCGGAAATAGGCTTTCTGCCGCTCGTTCATGAACTCCTCCTTGTCGGAGGGTTGGTAGCCTTTGAGGTCAAGTTCGGACATGAATCACCACCTACTGCTCACTGTGCGCGCCCTATACTGCGGCGAATAGAAAACCGCAATCTCATTCAGCACGTTGATGTCCCTCAACTCGTCTGAAATTGTGGCGCCGGCGGGGCGAGCCAAAGACTTTTACAGTCCGGGGTCACGCTAAGCCTTGATTTCGCCCTGCAGGTTGTGCGCTAAAGAGCGGGGGGACAAAACCGCGTTAAGCAAACGGAACGGACCGGACTTGAATGGCATCTCGCTGGAAGCAACGTGAGCACCGCCGCAGGTCAACCTGGCGCCAATCGCTGCTGTTCAATAGTTTGTTACTGTTGCTACCCGTCCTGTCGGCGCGCGTGGTCTGGGATGCCTATACGACAAACGCAATTACCGACCCTACGAGTATTGAAGCGCGCACGGAAACACGTAGCGAAATCCAGGAAGCCTTTACCAGTATACGGCTTCCTGCTGGCAATGAACGCTCGGCCTGGGCTGAACGAATCGACCTGACCCTGCAGGCCCGCGAGTTTTCTGCCGCAAGAGGCTACTTGCTGGCAGCTCCGGATATGCTGAACGAACGCGACGCAAGAGCCATTCTGGCGGCGGCGGCGGCCGAAGACAGCGGCAGCGAAGACCAGCGGCTTGCCCGCGCGGCATTGCTGTTCCTGCCTGACAATGTCCGGGCCAATTATGAGCGCGCCATCGATCCACCGCGTCCACAGGTCGAATCAGACGTCACCATCGAAACGGACGAAGCCGCGCCTGAGGCCGAGCCCGTCGAGGCAAGCGCTGATGAAGCCGCAGGCGCTGAAACCGAGATTTCCTCGCCCGCCGGAGACGAAGACCCCCTGAACCAGAAGCGCGCCTTCAACATGCTGGGCGATCCGGAAGACCTCGCCCGCCGCAGCCAGCTCTGGTATGCTGGCGAAGGGGTTGATGATCTGCAATTGCGGCTGCGGGCGCTGGGTCTGATTGTCATGGTATCTGACAGCCCGGACAAGGAAGCTTTCGCCGAGGCGGTGTCTATTCTGCGCGGCGCGCAGCGCGCAGGCCGGTTGAATGATCGTTTCGTGCGCTATATCGAATCACGTGTCGAGGACGCCGTGCCGACCGTCACGCTGCGGCAAAATCTTGGCATTGCGTTTGAACCCGTCCTGACCGTATCGCAGCAGGCTGATCGCGTGATGGAAGCCTATCGCATCACGATCAACGAAGAAGCGATGCAGCGCCTGACGCGTGATATGGGCATCGTCGCCCGGCTGGCCAGCCTGACCAGCCCGACAGGGGCGATTCGCCTGGTTGAACAGGTTTCCAGCCCGGAGGACATGCGCCGGGTCTTGCTGATCACCGAAGCTGGCGGAGACCGTTCGGTCGCGCTCAGCCGCGAACTTGGCCCTGAAATGCTGGATCTCGCTCAGATCGGGGTGAAATGGACAATGGGGCTGGTTCTGCAGATCATGGCGCTTATGGCATTGGGCATGGCCCTGATCTGGACCATGATGTCAGCCTTCACACAGGCCGAAACGGTTCGGGTCAACTAGGCAAGGCCAAATGCGCCCTTGATCCCGTCGATCAGAAGCTGGACCGATAGCGCCGCGAGAATGACCCCGAATATTCGCGTGATCGCGCCAGCAATACTCGGACCCATGGCCTTGACCAGCGGTCCGGCAATCAGGAACACAATCAGACAGATCAGCATGTTCAGGGCAATCGCCGAAAGCACGGCGGACTTGATCAACCAGTCATCGTTTGCGGACATGAACAGCATGGCGGTGGCGATCGAGCCCGGCCCGGCCAGCATCGGGATGCCGATCGGGAAGACGGAAACATCGTCCAATTCTTCATCGGCTTCATGTTCGGCCAGAACTTCTTCAGCGCGGTTTTCGCGCCGCTCTGTTCGCTTCTCAAACACCATGTCGAGCGCGATCAGGAAGAGTAGCGCCCCGCCCGCCGCGCGAAACGCATCAATCGTGATATGCAGCTTTTCCAGTAGCCATGCGCCAAAGAACGCAAACCCAAACAGGATGATGGTGCCGACAAGGACCGACCGAAACGCCATTGAACGGCGGTGCGCAGCCGAGCCTTTCGCTGTCAGTGAGGCAAAGACAGGCGCAACGCCCAAGGCATCAATCAGCACAAAGAATGTGACAAATGAGGCAGTAAAAACGGTGACAAATTCGGCGGTCATGCCGGGCCAGTAGCCTTAATTTTTCAGCGCGTCGAGGATGATGGCCACATCCGGGTGCATTTCAGGAGCATCAGAGCGCAGAGAGACAATTTCTTCCGGGGCATCTGCATTTGCCAGTGTCTGAACCAGTCGATAGCCACGCAGACGTTGCAGCAGGCCCTGCAGGCCAAGCCGGCCATTTGCGCGGGCCAGAACGCCGTCACCGAGATCAACGACAAGGGCCTCGTCGGCCTTGCCAGCCTCAATCAACTCGATCGCCAGTTTGACGCCGACGGGATCTCTCTGGTCCGCCATGGTCCAGTTGCTCACGCTGTCATGCATGCTCGCCCCCTTGAGAACGCGCCTGCTGTTTCATCAGGTTCCGGCAGAGCGAGATCGCCTTATAGGTCTCCCCCGCTGCGCAGGCTTTCGAAATATCAAGTACCAGTCCCCGAGCCTCGTCATCGTCGAGACTCGCCAGAGCCGACGATAGTGCAGTTGCCGCCTGATCATAGAGCGGACCATCGATTTGGCCGATGAGATACATCTGCATGATCGCAAAATAGGCGCGTTCGCTGGCAGACCGGGCATTTTCCGGCATCAGGATGTCTTTCTCGCGCAAGACGCGAGACTGATTCTCCAGCAGCATCGTGCCGCGCCGGTCACCATTGCGCAGGACCGCGCCGTTGACGACAACGGCCTCTCCCGGCTTCAAGGACAGCTTCAGCGGCACAACGAATCTCCTGCGTATTGCAATGAGAAATAGCGCGAAACTGGTTAACGTCTTCTTGCGAAACGTTAGGATTGGCCGTTGCGAACCGGTCCAGACTGCTGGATAATCATCATGATTCAGACGCAAAACCGGGACATAGTTTCATGAACCACGACGTCTTTCTGTCTTATGCGCGCCAGGATATGGAGCGGGCAAAGCAGATCAAGGAATTGCTCGAAGGGCTTGGCCTGTCAGTGTTTTTCGACACAGAGGGCCTTGATGGCGGGGATGTCTTTCCGGATGTGCTGGACAATGCCGTGAAGAGCGCCAGTGCCGTGGTTGGGGTCTGGAGCAAGCATTCACTGACCCGGGAGTGGGTCAAGATTGAATGCGATATTGGCCGGATCAGGCGGGTTCTGGTGCCGGTTCAGATTGAAATGATGGGCCCACTCGACCGCCCAGCCGCGTTTCACAATATCCAGTATGACGACCTGTCCGACTTTGACGGTGACCCTGATCATGCTGGCTGGCTGCGCTTTCTGAGGTCACTCGCACGGGTGCTGGACCGGCCGGAATTGCTGGAACGCGAAACCGCCGCCCAAGAAGCCACGCCAGATAGCGCCGATGCTGATGTCAGGGCTGAGCTGGAGGCCATGCGCGCCGAGATGGCAGCGATGCGCCAGTCCAAGGCGGCACTCGCGGCGGCGGTTCAGCAACAGCCTGTGCAGGAGGTGACGGCGGTCGGTCTCGGCGTCTGGCAGGAGATCAAGGATGGCGGCAATGTCGATGCCATGCGCCGGTTCCTGGAAACCGTGCGCAACACGCCGCTAGAACATGTCGTGCGCGGCAAGATCGAGGAGCTGGAAGCGCCTGCACAGGCCACGACCAAAACAGTTCAAGTGACGAAATCGGTGTCGCAGCCATCTTCCCCGCCAAAAAGCAAACTGCCCTGGGTGATCGGCGGCCTGCTTGCGGTTGCAGCAGTGGTTGCAGGTGTCATGTTCGGCCCCGGTCTGATGGAATCCGACAACCTCCCCATCCCTGGTGAGGCTGAGTATTCCGCAGATACAGCAGATGCGGTCGACACATCCAGCGTCGCCTATCACGAACAGGCCTGCGCCGATGGCATTGCCGAGGGCTGTATGAGCGCAGGCACCGCTTACGCCTATGGTGAAGGCGTTCCCGCCGATCAGTATGTCGCGCTATCATACTATCAGTTGGGCTGCGAACTGGACGATTTCGAAGCATGCTGGATCGCTGGTATCGCGCATGAACAGGCCAAGGACTATGAGACGGCTGAGTCCTTCTATGCGCTGGCGTGCAAGGGCGGCGAAGAAGATGGTTGTGAGCTTCTGAAGTCGCTTGATGCCATGTTGTCGAAAGAAGGCAATTAGCCCCCTCCCCTGACGTCACCGCTTGCTTCTGAAGCCTTGCGCCTTATCCTTGACGTGAAGGTAAAGAGTGAGGCCCCTCCCGATGCGTTTTGAAGGCACTAAGGACTATGTCGCGACCGATGATTTGCAGATTGCCGTCAATGCCGCGATCCAGCTTGAGCGCCCGCTGCTGATCAAGGGTGAGCCCGGCACCGGAAAAACCGTGCTGGCGGAAGAGGTCGCCAAGGCGCTGGATGTCGAGCTGATCGAGTGGCACATCAAATCCACGACCAAGGCGCAGCAGGGCCTTTACGAGTATGACGCAGTGTCCCGTCTACGCGACGGCCAGATGGGCGAGGAGCGGGCCAAGGACGTCAAGAATTATATCCGCAAGGGCAAGCTGTGGGAGGCGTTTACCGCCAACAAGCGCCCGATCCTGCTGATCGATGAGATCGACAAGGCCGATATCGAGTTCCCGAATGACCTGTTGCAGGAACTCGATCGCATGGAATTCTTCGTCTACGAGACCGGCGAAACGATCAAGGCCAAACAGCGCCCGATCGTGATCATCACCTCGAACAATGAGAAAGAGCTGCCCGACGCCTTCCTGCGCCGCTGTTTCTTCCACTTCATCAAATTCCCGGATGAGCAGACGATGAAAGAGATCATCGATGTCCACTATCCGGG
>CAYGKE010000008.1:0-60902 GCA_964350465.1 uncultured Hyphomonas sp. | reverse complement strand
CTTGTCTCGGACGCGCTGACGACCTTTTACTCGATGCGCGAAGTGCCAGGCATGAAGAAAAAGCCGAGCACGTCGGAGCTGCTCGACTGGCTGAAACTGCTGATGAATGAGGATGTCGATCTCGACACGCTGCGCGAGCAGGACCCGGACAAGCTGACGCCGCCGCTGCATGGCGCACTATTGAAGAATGAGCAGGATGTCGCGCTGTTTGAACGCCTCGCCTTCCTCAACAAGCGTCAGGAAAGCCCACGCCGCGGCCCGGCGGGATAGCGGCTGGACAACGACCGCCACATTGGTTTGACTGTCCCCAAACATGGGGAGACGAAAATGATCAAGCTCAAGAACGCGGCCAGTGCGTTAGCTGCTGGCGCTTTATTGGCCGGGTGCCAGTTCGCACCAAAGCCCGAAACTAACACCCAACTCATAATGCAACCGGATGGATCGTTCATTGTTCTAAACGAGGATGGAACCCCTTCAGACGACGAAGCCGCCAACACGGTTGCTGCACTTCTCGGACAGGAGATGAAGAAGCGGGATCAGCCGAAAAATCTTGCGGATAATGAAATTTGGGTGACAGATGAAAAAAGTAATCTGACCCACATTCAATCAGGTGGCATTTGCCCGAAAACGTGGGGCACCTTCTCACTGAATAAACCAACAATTTTCAAGTATGATGGCTCAGACGTCAGCTGTAGTTATCTGAGCCAATCTCCAAGCGCCTCCTTCACATTCTATTTTTACCGAAACGCCGCGAGCGCGGAACAAGCGACCGAAGAGATGGCACTTGTCTTCGAAACTGTCGCTCCAACGGGCCAGCTCACAGATGTGACGAAAAAAGTGATGGCCGACAGTATTTTCTATACTCGCCATTCTGATCACACAGGAAGCGACGGTGTTGAGAGGCGGGAGGGCGTCCTAATTGCAGATGAGGATGGGTGGCAAATCAAACTGCGCACGACCTACCCCGTTTCTCAATCGATTGACCTCGAAGCCACAGCTGAACTCATGCTCAAGACCCAAATTTTCGAAGTTAATGAGACCGGTTTCCAGCCTCCTCTGCAAATCCAGCCGGGCGACGAGCTCAAAACCGAGGCATAAAAAAACGGCGCCCTGATTGCTCAGAGCGCCGTCTTTTTTTGATTGGGTTAATACTACTCGATGGTTGAGAGCAGTTCCGGTGCTGTCACCAGTTGGCGGACACCATGTGATTTGGTCTCTTCGAAGACATTGCCGTCTTCTGCCCATTTGTGCAGCGAGTTGATGTCGAGTTTTGTACACATCGGACGGACATTCCACGTCACTTGCGCCGGTGAGCAGACCGCCTGCGTATAGCTTGGTCCCGTGGTTGACCCAAGGAATGTCACAGGTGTTCCGGTATCAGACGGGATCATGCCGGGCTGGTAGAACCCGCCCTTTTCTTCGACGACAGCGGCCATCTCGGTGAAGTCAGCTGCATCCGCATCATTCACGACCAGGAATGTCTGAGCCTCAACGCGCAGGGTCGGGCTTTCGCAGGTCTCAGGCACGCAGGAACCAAGGCCTGGTCCCGGGGTTGCGTCGCAGCTGGTGTGAACCCAGTGGACTTCAATCGTGTCGCTCGGCTTGACCTTGCCATATGCGCCAGGTGCAGGCGCAAGCTCGGCCTCGGTCAGGTCGGCGGTCTCATTACAGGCATAGCCGCCATAATCGCTGTCATCGACGAAGACGCTGAAGCCAGGGCCTTTGTGCTCGGCATTGGTGTGCGTGTGGATGTTGCACAGGTTCATTTCCGAAGATGGCGGCGCCATATCAAAGCTGACCGAGTTGAGGCCATACTTGGCGGAAATATCGCGCGGTGTTTGCGGTCCGGCCTCGAGGCAAAGCTCCGGGGCAACTTCAGCAGTTTTGACGTCTTCGACTTCTACGACCTCAGTCACTTCTTCTGTGACTTCAACCTCTGCAACCGGCGCCGTGGCTTCAGTGTCGACATCGCTACTGGCGCAGCCTGCGACGAAAAAAGCGGACACGGCCAAAACAGATACAGTGTATTTCATGGATGGAATTCCCCTTTTGAGATGAATCTCAACTATGGCTAACGACGATCAGGGCAAGGACAATCTGACTATCTTTTTGATAGTTTAAACCTATCGAAAGCGCGTCGCCCATAACAGGCGTTCAGCATTGCCGTCGCCTCCCCAGATTGGGCTATCGATACGATCTTTGGCCTGCCACCTCTGTACCTCAAGCCACTCGCAGAAAGTATCCTCAGCACGTGCCACCGCCGTCTTATCCGTCACAATACCGCCCTTGCCGACATATGGCCGCCCGACCTCGAATTGAGGTTTGAACAAGGTGATCAGGTACGCGCCCGGCGCGGCGAGCGAAAGCGGAGTGCCGAGCAGCTTTGACAGCGAAATGAAGCTGGCATCGCAGACGATGATCTGCGGCGGTGCGGTCAGATCTTCTGGCGTAAGGTGACGGGCGTCTTTCGCCTCCAGCGAGGTGACGCGGGGGTCGCCCTTCAGTTTCTGGCTAAACTGATCTCGCCCGACATCCACGGCCAGAACGGACGCTGCACCCCTGGCCAGCAGCACCTCTGTAAAGCCGCCCGTCGACGCGCCAATATCGAGGCAGTGCAGACCCGCCACGTCAATCTTGAACACCTCAAGCGCGTGCGCGAGCTTGACCCCTGCCCGTGACACCCAGGGGTGTGCTGGCTCGGCCTCAATGCGCGCTGTTGGCGATATCTTCTCAGCGGGTTTGGTGACGAGACGACCATTTGCCGAGACAAGGCCCGCTGCGATCGCGGCTTGCGCGGCGGCCCGGCTGTCAAAATGCCCGAGCGCGACGAGCACCTTGTCGGCGCGATCAAGTTTTTCTGACACGGCTGACTTCTCCGGCGAACGCTCTAGTCTCTAAACCAACAGCCAATGGAGCCCGCATCATGATCCGTAAAGCCCTGCTCGCCGCCGTCCTGCCCCTTGTCGCCTGTCAGACGGCGCCGGCGCAAGATGAGCCCACTGCATTGCCGAGCGCAGCCGAGATGCCGGGACCAGCAGAAGGCGTCTTTCCAAGCATGATGCGACTGACAGGAAACGTGATCGATGGAAGCGGCGCTACCATTGGGCAGCTCAACCTACTTGGAGGACCGAACGGGAACCTGATCGAAGTGGTGATCGAACCCGGCGGTCTGACCCCGGGCTGGCATGGCCTGCACCTGCACCAGGAAGGCGATTGTAGCGATCTGGGCGTGTTCAAACGATCCGGCGGGCATGTTGGCAAGATCGATGGCGGGCATGGATTGCTGAACCCCAAAGGCCCAGAAGGCGGCGACCTGCCAAATATCTGGGCTGGGGCGGATGGCTCTGCCGGGTATGAGGCCGTTTCGAGCCTTTTTGCGCTATCTGACCTCGTCGATGCCAATGGCGCAGCGCTGATCATCCACGAGGCCCGCGACGATCACCTGACCCAGCCAATTGGCGGGGCTGGCGCGCGCGTCGCCTGCGCGGTCATAAAATGACCTCAAAAGAGCGGGTTGACGGGGCTGCGACATTCTGTCAAACGGCGCCCTCATTCAACGCGAGGACCATCCGATGAAACGGTGGAACTTAAATCTGCAGGCGTTTCGCCCGGCCTTCTATGAAGGTACGGATGAGATGCTAATGGAGGATGTTGGATGACGGGCTGAAGGTCAGCCCACCCGGCCCACAAGCCGGTTTTCCACCCCTCCGCGCGCTTCGCCCGGAGGGTTTTTTTATTGCTCAAAGGGGCCGCGCGGAGGTTAATAGGCTAAAAGGAGAGGTCACAGTTTGACCTGAAGACGATGAGCAATTTTGAAGTGATCGAAACGTCGCGAGGCGGGGCGATCAAAGCCTGGGTCAAAGGCGTTCCTGTAGAACCCAAGGCCCGTGAGCAGCTTGAGAACGTGGCCGGACTGCCTTTCGTGCATTCCCACCTCGCAGTCATGCCCGATGTCCACTTTGGGCGCGGGGCGACCGTCGGATCGGTGATCCCGACCAAGGGCGCGATTATTCCTGCCGCCGTTGGCGTCGACATTGGCTGCGGCATGATGGCGATGCGAACCAGCCTCAAAGGCCGGCAATTGCCGGACAATCTGAAGCAGGTGCGCAGCGAGATCGAACGCAAAGTGCCGGTCGGCAATGGGCCGCGCGGCAATCACCGGGACACACCTGCCAGCGTGGAAACACGCCTGCGCAAGTCACGCCTGGCCGAGCGGCTCGATCTGATCCTCGACAAGCATTCCAAGATCACGCCCGGCAAGTTCGGGGCGCAGCTTGGAACGCTTGGCGGCGGCAACCATTTCATCGAGCTTTGCCTTGATGAAGAGGACCGTGTCTGGATCATGCTGCATTCCGGTTCACGCGGAACCGGAAACCGGATCGGCACCTATTTCATCAGCGAGGCGCGTGCCGCGCTGGAGAAGCGCGTGCTCGGCTATCATGTCCCCGACCGGGACCTCGCCTTCTTTGTCGAAGGTGAGCCGCTGTTTGATGACTATGTCGAAGCGGTGGCCTGGGCGCAGGACTATGCCCGCCTCAACCGTGAGGCAATGATGGATCGTGCGCTGCTGGCGTGCCGTGAAACCCTGCCCGGCTTCTCGATTGAGAAGTCAGCGGTGAACTGCCACCACAATTATGTGGAGAAGGAACACCACTTTGGCGCCGATGTCTGGGTCACCCGCAAGGGCGCTGTGCGGGCCGGTGAAGGCGAGCTTGGCATCATTCCGGGCTCAATGGGGGCAAAGTCCTTCATTGTGCGCGGGAAAGGTGATGCTGACAGTTTCTGTTCCTGCTCTCACGGAGCGGGCCGGAAAATGTCGCGCACAGCCGCCAAGGCCAAGTACACGGTCGCCGACCATATTGAGGCCACAAAAGGCATCGAATGCCGGAAAGACCGCGGTGTCGTGGACGAAACGCCGATGGCCTACAAGGACATCGACAAGGTCATGGCGGCGCAAACCGACCTGGTTGAAGTGGTTCACACCTTGAAACAGGTTGTGTGCGTCAAGGGCTGAACCATGCCCGATCAAGCAAAACGGCGAAGGGCGGTCCTACTGGGGTCGCCCTTTGTCATTTGTGTCAAACTGGGTTTATCATGGTTAACGGCAGTTAATGCCCCGTCGGAGGATCCATCATGAAGAAGTCAGTATTTGTCAGCTTGGGTGCCTTGGCGCTCGCCCTTAACGCCAGCGCACAGGACAGTTCACGGCTCGTGAAAGGCGTCACAATGGCCGACATGCAGGAGGTTGTCACCAATCTCGGCCATACGGTTGAGACCACGTCCAATCCCGACAAACAAGTCACCGCTATTACGCCTGATGGCCTTAAATACAGCCTGAACGGCACAGTATGCGACGATGGTCCGTGTCTTGGTATCCAGATGGTGCTGACCTATGACATGAATACACCGTTCACTGCGGATCACATGCTCGAAGCCAATATGACCTATTCCGCGGCCAAAGTCTGGGGCGATGAAGATTCACTCGCCATCTCGCGCTATCTCATTCTCGATGGCGGCATGACGATCGAAAATATCGGGATCAATGTAACGACACTGGTTTCGCTCGGCCCGCTTGTCCTGAGCAAAGTTCAAGAGGTTAGCGGCGTAACACAAACCGCCGAAACTGTTGACGGGATGCCGGCAAATTTCGACTTTGGTGACGACAGTGGCAGCGACGGCAATGATGGCGTCTGCGATGATGGCCGGTTCCACTCAGACGGCGACAATTACACTTATACACGCGCGCATGTCATGCGCGACGCCACTGACTGCCGCGCCGCAGTTGCCGACGGGATCAAATCGCTGACACTCGATTTCGGTGACAATTCCGGCGATTATACGGATGATGGCACCTGTGATGATAATCGTTTCACAGGCGAGGGCCGATCCTTCCTGACCACAGACAGCCAGGTCAAACGTGATGCGGCAGACTGTATTGCGGCCTATCAAGCTGGCACGATTGAGCGGCCCTAATCATCATCCTTGATCTGTCCGCGCAGCGCCTTCACCGCGCCTCGCTGTTTCTTGGCTTGAAGACGGCGGCGAACCGAGCCCGCAGAGGGCCTTGTGCGGATCCGCCTTTTGGGCGGTTCAGCAACCGTGCGCAACATGTCAGCCAGCCGTTTGCGCGCCGCTTCCCGGTTCAGCGCCTGCGAGCGATGCGTGCTGACATCCAGTACAAGATCGCCGTCTTTGGTGAGCCGGGCACCATAGCGGCGGCGGAACCGTGCCTTGACAGCCGCAGGGATCGACGAGGCCTCCGCGTTCCATCGCAGCTGCACAGCGGTCGCAACCTTGTTGACATTCTGCCCCCCCGGCCCAGACGCGCGAATGAAGGTTTCGGACAGCTCCCAGGGAGGAATTGCAATCTTTTCAGTCACAAAGATATGATCCTTCTGATCTGACATGAAGGCTCCGTTCAGGTGGAATTCAGGGTCTTGTCCCTAATTTGCATGACAAGGCCAGAGCTGAATAGGCCGAAATCAGGCGTCACCTCGTTGATTCGAGCCGACGTCGCAACCGTAAAGGAGGTGGCCTATGGGCATCCTCTCCAAACTGACTGGCGTCCTTGCCGCGCTGTCATTGGCCATGTCGACGGCGCTTCCAGCCGCCATGGCACAGCCCGCCGGGATCAAGCGTGATCGCGGAGACCGGGCTGATCGAGTTGATCGCAGCGATCGCTCCAACCGCGGTGAGCGCCGACTCAGAGGTGGCAGCGCAGAACGCCAGGACCGAGGCGAACGGCGTGAATCGCGAGACCGCGGCGAGAGACGCGACAGTGGTCAGCGTGAGGTTCGCCGCGAAGTCATAGATCGACCGGATCAACGGGTGCGTGCTGAGCGTAACCAAACCCGTGAAATCACAGATCGCGGCCAAAGGCGCGACCGCGACCAGGTCAGGCAGCGGGACCAGAGGCGGGACTATGCCAATCGCGAGCAACAACGCCACTTTGGTGATCGCGACCGTGGTCGCCGCGACGTTCGTACCAATGACCGACGCGATAGAGACTATAGCCGCGATGCAAGACGCCATAGCGACCGCGGATATACGCATAGGCAGCGAGAATACCGCCACAGCAATCACCGGCGCTACAACCATGGCCGCGATCATTACCGGCACTATAATCAGCGCCACCGTTATTCGCGGCCGCACAGCTATCATCGCTATGCGCACAGCCGCTATTTCCGGCACTATACGCCGCACCGTTACTACCGGGCCTATTCGTATCCGGTCTACCACCCGCGGTTCACTTATCGCGCCAGCTATATCCCACGTTATCGGATTGGCGCGTATTACAGCTACTATCCACAGACCATCCTGGTCAGTGATTACGGCTATTACGGCCTGTATGATCCGCCATATGGCTATCACTGGATCCGTGACCACGATAATGGCGATGCGATCCTAGCCTCGATCGCAACCGGCGCAATAATCGGTATCGTGATCGGAGCGCTCTACAACTAGAGCACATTCTGATCGTACTGAATGAAATCGCACCAGAAGAGATTCTGGTGCGATTTTTTTCTTATTCATATTTCGTTAGGCACGAGTCGTGCTTACTTCAATGTATCCGAAAGCCTGCGAGGCGCGGATATCTGTTCAACAACCGAAAGGAGGTGATCCATGTCAAGTGAGAAACCAGGTGAGGCGATTGAGTTCGTCTATATCGAGGGTCTTGTGGAGCAACCTCTGCACGCCGTCTGATATAGACACGGCGGGATTGTTGAACCTCGTCAGAATTCAAGGGCCGATCCGGCTCACGAAGGTCGCTCCCACGGGGGCGGCCTTTTCGTTTGGGGACATAGATATACATAATCGGTGCGGTTGACCGTCAGGCCCGCCGGCTTCAAATCGAGTCCTTAGCGGTGCGGGAGCATAGATCGTGAACCTTTTCATCAGCTATCGCCGGGCCGACAGTGAATGGCAGGCAGATCGCCTGTATCGCGCACTCGGCAATCGCATCCCTCAAGGCCAGGTCTTTCTTGATGTTGAAACAATCAATGTTGGCTGGGATTTTCGGCAGGACATTGCTGACTGGATTGAGCAATGCGACGCGGTCCTGATCCTGATCGGCAATCAATGGACGAATGTGCGGTCTGATGGTGCGTCCCAATCCAGGCTTTTTGAAACCGATGACCCGGTGCGCTTCGAAATCGAGACAGCCCTGTCGAGCCAGGTGCCGGTTGTGCCGGTAATAATCGATCAAACGCCAATGCCCGTACCGACCGAGTTGCCGGAAAGTCTGCACGGCCTGTTGCACCGCGCTGGCACGCGCCTCGGAGTCCGCACTTTCGACGCTGATGTTGAGGCCCTGTTGACCAGCCTGCGGCGCTCCATCGACATCAGCAGCGCACCTATACCTGTGCCTGATCCGGCCGTTCAGCCGAACCTCACAGATGAAGAGGCTCTGGCGCTTTCTTTCCTCAAGGCCTGGCCGACCTGGGGATTTACCGTATCAAGAGTGCAGAATTTCGGTGGCCAGCACGCCGCCTATGAACGCTTGAGCCAAATCTCCAAAGCGGACCTGACGGAGATACTGGTCGGGCTGGCGGAGCGGGACTTGATCCGCCAACGCACCAGCAAGCGCGGCAATACACTCTATCAGGCTGGCACCTGACAGTAATTACAGGCGCGGTGAAAAACGCTTTCTCAGATCCATTTTCAGCACTTTGCCATTGGCGTTGCGCGGCAAGGGCTCGTTCATGAACTGGATCTCGACGGGCACTTTGAAAGCTGCCAGCTGGCTACCAACAAAGGCACGCAATTCTTCTTGAGAGACCTCAGCGCCGGGTTTGACCTGAACAACTGCACCAACCTCCTCGCCGAGTACCTTGTGCTCAATACCAACAATTGCGGCGTCAACAACTGACGGGTGCTCAAACAGAACGTTCTCGACTTCAATACAGTAGACATTCTCACCACCGCGGATCAGCATGTCCTTGGCGCGGTCAACGATGTAGACAAAACCATCCTCATCCAGCCGGGCCAGATCGCCGGTCACGACCCAGCCATCTCTGAAGGTCTCAGCTGTAGCCTCTGGCTTGTTCCAGTACGATTTGGCGTTCATTGGCCCTTTGCACCAGAGCTCTCCAACCTCACCCTGCGGCACTTCCTGACCATCTGGGCCAACGATTTTCAGCTCGACAGCGCCAGCTGGCGCCCCGGCACTATCGGGCCGGTTGACATAATCGTCGCCAAAATTGCTTGTCGCAGTGGCACAGGTTTCAGTCATGCCCCAGCCATTGCCAGCGTGCGCCTCCTTGAAGGTCTTCTTGATCGTGGTCACAAGCTCGGGGGCAGACGGCGCGCCGCCATAAGACACCGCCCGAATGCTGGACAGATCATAAAGGTGACGCTCTGGATGCTCCAGCACCTGCCAGGCAATGGCAGGTACGCCGCCAAATGCCGTAACTTTTTCATCCTGGATAATTCCAAGCGCCTCGGTTGGGTCCCATTTGTACATGGTGATGATCTTGTCGCCCTTCAGCACTGTCGGCATCAGCGCCGCAAACGCGCCCGTCGCGTGGAAATACGGCACTGACAGCAAGATCGTGTTGAGTGTCTCAGGACCAGGCTCCGGGATTGGTTCCCCGCGGCGCAAGAACATTCGCGCCTGGCTGGTCATGCCGTTCAGGAAATTCGAGACGATGCCGCGGTGGCTGGCGACGGCGCCTTTTGGCCGGCCGGTGGTGCCTGATGTGTACATGATGGTGGCGTCATCATCCGTGCTGACAGTGACAGCAGGTAAGCCAATCCTCGGCAGATTACCCCATTCAGACACTGGCCCGATATGATCTGCCATGCCTGGCATATCGGGCTCATTCGCGTCGCGCATCGCGATGACATGTTTCAGGCCCGGCAAATTCGGCAGGTTTGGTTTGATCCGGTCGAGTATACGCGGCCCGACAATTGCGACCTTGGCACCGGAATCGGAGAGACCATATTCCAGCTCGTCCCCCGTCCACCATGAATTCATTGGCGTGACGATGGCCCCGGCAGCAGACGCGGCGAAGAATGCAGTCACCCATTGCGGGTAATTGCGCGCAATAATGGCGACACGGTCACCCTTTTCCACGCCATAGGTGTCGACCAGCGCCTTGGCGAAATGTTCCACAGCGCGCGCAAAGGCACCAAATGTCACCCGCTCATCCTGATAGATAAGAAACTCACGCTCTGGATGCGAGGCATCGGCAAATTGCAGGATCGAAGCAATCGTCGGCGGCGCGTTGACATAGACTTTCATCGGTACGCCATCGACCACGGCATCGCCGAGTTTGAGCGGTGACTCCGAAGCTGCCAGCGCAGCATTCGCCTGTTCAATTGTCATTACGGGCCAGTTATCAGGCAGCGCAGCAGTCATCCACTTCCTCCGGTATCATTTTTTATCTGATACCAGATATGCGCACAGGTTCGCCCTAGGGAAAGGGGGGACGCTGCGTCAGGTCCTGGAATAGGAACTAAGAAAGGGGCTGTTCGACGTATTCGGAATTGGCTGATTGCTGATCAACTGGCTGCGGGCTCAGCATGATGACGGCCAGACAGGCGGCAGATCCAGCCGCAATGATCGTAAGAAAGGAACGCATTTAAAACTACTCTACTCATCTACTCGCCCCCCAAGGGCTTGCAAACTGTAGACCAATGTTTCTCAAACCTGCGCCTTTCGTCAACGCCATTGTGCAGCTCCGGCCATTAAACCCATTTAAGGCCGGAACAACATCAACGTAGCCGCTATTTTCCGAACTCACAGAAGCGAACCGTCCGCTGTGTACCGTCTGGTTCGCTGAGTGCGTAGGATGGTCCGGTAAGGTTTGGATCGTCGCATAGATAACCCATCTGGTAGAAATCGACGAGATACTCATTCTCGGGTTGCAGGCTGCGCTCAAGCATCAGGTCAGCGGCCTCCTGATGCTCACCAAGCCGGAACAGATACTCAAACTCCTCGGTTGGCGAGACGCCGCCCGAGGTCACCTGACCAACCAGCGTATTGGCCTCATCTGCAGCGATCGCGCGCAGGGCGCGCGCTTTATCCGCCTCGGCGCTGTCTGGATAGGTCGTCACCAGCTCATCGAAATCCTCAATCGCGCCCCAAAGGTCATTGCCATTACCGTAGCGCAGTTCACCGCGCGCAAACAACGCCTTGGCCAACTCGTCTGTCGTCAGGCTGGGATTGCCGAGCAGCTGTGTCAGCCGGTCAATCGCCATCTGTTCGTTGCCCGCATCGATAAGGCTATCCACCGTCTCCATGGCGAGCGCGTAGTCGCTAGGAATAACGGTTTCAGGCGCACTTGCTGAGGTATCAACAGGCTTAGTTATGTCTGTCGTTGTACAAGCCGCCAGAGCGGTAAGGGCGGTCGCTGCCAGAATGAAACGCATGGGTCTTTTCCCCTGTTTGGTTAGATTGCGACTTGGCATGATCGCGCCGCGTGGCGAAACCATGGCACAAATCAGGAAATTGCGTCTTGCGGGCACCAGATCAGGCCTTCGACATGCTCAGGCACGGGCTGATGTTTGTGAACGGCGGCTGCGGTATCTGCCCCCGCACAAATGTACCCTGCCTCACGCAGCAGATAGGCCTGCGCCGGGTTCGGTGTCAGCTCCTGTTGACGATAGCGGTCGGCTGCAACCTTCATTTGCCCCAATGCCACTGTATCATCAAACCAGTCAGACTGGTTTTGCAGTCCGGCCAGCCGCGCCTGATGATCGGCGACTTCAGAGCTTAGGTCAGCGATGTTTCGAGTCACTTCCTGATTGATCGGTGCCTCAGGGCGAAGCGCAATCGATTGTTTGAGATCGTCAATGGCACCGGGCTTGTCGATCGCGCCGGTCCAGCGCCGCTTGGCCCGTTCGAACAGCAACCGTGCCCGTTGCTGATCGCCAAGAATTTCGACCTCGAGGAGGTCTGAAAGCTGGCGCTCAGCTGTCACGGGATTGTCCAGCGATTGCGCTTGCGCAAGAGCCGCGTCAAATGCAAGCGGGTCCATCTCGGTTGGAGCAGATACTGTTTCGCAAGCGGCGAGGACGAAGAACGCCAAGGCCAGAGCCAGATTACAGGCAGGTTTGAAAATCATGTGATCTGGGTGCCGTAATCCCTGATCAGCGGCAATCCCTCAATGGCATAATTCTCTGTAAGACGAAGGCTAGAGCTTTACCGCCCTCGCAATGGCATCCACGTCGCCCCGCCCCAAGGCCTCAATCGCGGTGGCGGCGATATGCGGTGCGGTCAGACCCGCCTCTTCATACATCAACTCCGGCTTGTCCTGATCCTGAAAGATGTCCGGCAAGTGCATGGTGCGGATCTTCAGGCCAGCGTCCAGAGCGCCGGTTTCCGCCAAGTGATGCAGGACGAATGAGCCGAAGCCTCCGCGTGCACCTTCCTCAATCGTGATCAGAACCTCATGATCTCTGGCGAGGCGATTGGTCAGGTCTGCATCCAGCGGTTTGGCAAAACGGGCATCCGCAACGGTGCAAGACAGGCCCTGCGCCGCCAGCATATCTGCGGCTTTCAAGACCTCCTGCAAACGCGCACCATAAGACAGGATAGCAATAGTACTGCCCTCACGAACCACGCGTCCCTTGCCAATCTCAAGCGGATCAAGGCTATCGGGCATGGTCAGGCCAAGCCCCTCGCCGCGCGGATACCTGAAAGCACTCGGACGGTCGTCAATCTCGTTAGCTGTTGCGACCATACGGGCCAACTCGACCTCATCAGAGGCGGCCATGCAGACCATGCCCGGCAAGGCACCAAGATAGCCAATATCAAAACTGCCTGCATGGGTTGGCCCATCGGCGCCCACAAGTCCGGCCCGGTCAATTGCAAATCGAACCGGAAGACGCTGGATCGCCACATCGTGGACAACCTGATCATAGCCACGCTGCAGGAAGGTCGAATAGATTGCAGCATACGGCTTCATGCCGTCAGCAGCGAGACCGGCGGCCATCGTCACTGCATGCTGTTCAGCAATCCCGACATCAAAGGCGCGGTGCGGAAACGCCTTCTGGAAGATATTTACGCCCGTCCCTGACGGCATAGCCGCTGTGATCGCGCAGATCTTGTCGTCCGTTTCGGCCAGCTTGACCAAAGTGTTGCCGAAGACATCCTGATATTTCGGCGCTTTGGTCACGGATTTTTGCTGCTCGCCTGTCACAATATTGAACCGCGACACGCCGTGATACTTGTCGGCGCTAGTTTCGGCAGGCTCGTAGCCTTTGCCCTTTTGCGTCACGATGTGCAGCAGGACCGGACGCTGCATCTGTTTGACGTTCTCCAGCACCGGGATCAGGACATCGAGATCGTGGCCATCGATAGGCCCGACATAATAGAAGCCAAGTTCCTCAAACAGGGTTCCGCCCATGGCAAAGCCGCGCAGATACTCTTCCGCCTTGCGGGTCGGGCTTTCCAGGCCCATCGGCTTGACGACTTTCTTGGCGAGCTTGCGCAGGCCGCGATAGGAACGGCTGGACACGAGTTTGGAGAGATAATGGCTCATCGCACCGACAGGCGGCGCAATCGACATGTCATTATCGTTGAGGATGACAATCTGGCGGGACTGCCCATAACCGACATTGTTCATCGCCTCATAGGCCATGCCAGCGGTCATCGAGCCGTCGCCAATCACTGAAATGACGTGATTGTCCTTATCGAGCAGGTCACGCGCAACGGCAAAGCCGTGCGCTGCCGAAATCGAGGTCGACGCGTGGGCAGCACCAAAGGGATCATATTCGCTCTCTGCGCGCTTGGTGAAACCGGACAGGCCGCCGCCCTGGCGCAAAGTTTTGATACGGTCTCGACGTCCGGTCAAAATCTTGTGTGGATAGCATTGATGGCCAACATCCCAGATCAGGCGATCATCCGGTGTCTTGAACACGGCATGCAGGGCGACGGTCAGTTCGACCACGCCAAGGCCGGCCCCAAGATGCCCACCGGTGACCGATACGGCATCAATGACTGCTGCCCGCACTTCGTCAGCAATCTGTTTCAGCTCCTCGCGAGAGCGACCCGTCAAGTCATCGGGAGACGTGATATCGTCGAGTAGTCGCTTTTTGACCAGATCCGTCATGACGTCGCCTCTTCCTTCGCCGGTCTGCCAGTGTCTCAGAATAGTCTTACCGGGACCTATCCAAAACAAAATCAACAGATTGCAGCAAGATATTGGCCTTATTGCGAAAAATAGCGAGATGTTGACGCGCTTGCGCGGCGAGGAGCCGCACCCGTTCCTTAGCAGCCTCTACGCCCAGAATCGTAACAAAATTGGCCTTTCCAGCCGATTCATCCGTGCGCAGCGGTTTGCCGACCACCTCCTCGTCGCCTTCGACATCAAGCAGATCATCAGCAATCTGGTAGGCCAGACCAAGATCATGAGCGAAGCCATGCAGCGCCTGGCGTTCGGCCTCATTGGCTCCGCCAAGGATGCCCGCCGCCTCCACCGAGTAATAGATCAGCGCGCCGGTCTTGAGCCGCTGCATCCGCGTAATCCTGTTGAGATCGCGCGGGCTATTGTCCTGCAACATGTCGATCATCTGGCCTGCAACCATACCGCTTGCGCCCGAGGCATCGCTGAGCCGTTCAATCAGACGCAATCTGATTTTCGGGTCGGGATGGGTCTCGTCGCTGGCCAGGATCTTGAACGCCAGTGTCAACAGCGCATCCCCGGCGAGAATCGCAGTTGCTTCATCAAACGCCTTGTGCACCGTCGGCTGGCCGCGCCGAAAATCATCATCGTCCATGCAGGGCAGGTCATCATGCACAAGCGAATAGGTGTGAATGCATTCGAGCGCCGCAGCTGTTCGGAGCAGCGATTTTTCAGGCGCTTCAAACATCGCCCCGGTCTCGATCACATAGAACGGCCGCATCCGCTTGCCATTGGCGAGAGCTGCATGGCGCATGGCGCGCATCAGGTCAGCTTCGGGACCAGCTGCTGGCGGGATTAATTGATCCAGAGCCACGGTGACCCGGTCGGCAACCTCGGTCAGGCGTCTGCTGAAATCAAGATCGCTGACCTGCTCCATCAATCAAAGCTTGCTGGTTCGGTTGTCACCTTGCCGTCCTTGCCCTGGACGATCTGTTCGACTTTTAACTCGGCCGCCTTGAGGCGCGCTTCGCAATGCTGTTTCAGGGCGGCGCCGCGCTCATACATGGCAATCGACTTTTCGAGCTCAACGTCGCCCTGCTCAAGTTGGCGCACGATGGTTTCCAGTTCCGCCAAAGCGTCCTCGAAGCTCATCTTGTCGACAGGTTTTGCTTTGTCAGCCATTCTCAGCTCCAGTCCCGGCAGCACATTCATTCACCCTAGGCCGGGGTCGCGGCCGCCTCAATGGGGGGGTCAAGATTTTCCGCGATATTCATATATCCGGTAGCTCCAATACTTGTCGCCGCCATCGCGCACACAAACCCAACCCAGCTTGCCGAGAGGACGGCGCAGCATCCGGTTGAACCAGCCATGCGCGGCGAGATATACACTTTTGCCCTCTGCCAGCGTGTGCAAACGGTCTGCAGCTTCCTGCGCCCGGACACGCGCTTCGCTGACGCTCTCGCCGTCCAGGCTATGGCCACGCAGCCAGGCCATGCGGGCCAGCACATTCCAGGTTTTTGGAAGATAAGTGCGCCCGTTCAGACGCGGCGGCGGCAGCGGCGCTTCATTAAACAGCGGATCGCTCTCAGGCTTTCGCCCCTCTGTGGCTTTCATCGCGGTTTCGATGGCGCGCGGCCGCGCTGAGCTGATCACAAGATCAATATCAGCGACCGCGGTGATAAGATTGCGCGGCACGGTCTGATCCTCGGCCAGGCTTCCAGCCTCATAGCGTTCCCACCAGTCCTGATACTCTTGCCAGGTCAGACGCGGGCCAGCCGAGCGATCAAGCGCGGGGCGACCATGCCGGGACACAATGATGCGGCCGCGCGGCTCGCCTTGCTTGTTCTCGCTCATCAACAGCCCCTGATCGTATTGGCCTAGAGACCGCGCCACAGGCGCTTCTTCATGCATGGATCGGCATTCGCACGTGAACAGCGATAGGTCGTGAACAGGACAGTATCAGCGCGGCCAATCAAATTGCTGAAAGGCACAAAGCCAACCGATGCTTCAATATCCGATACGCCGGCACGCGGCGGACAGCCAGCCTGTGATATCTTGCCATCACCATCCATCGCACAATGACCCGACAGCGCCCGGCCATCCGTCGAATTATCGCGGTTGTCACCCATGAACAGAAAATTGCCCTCTGGCACACGGAAAACAGGCGTATTGTCGAAGCGCCCGCCGCGATCCTCCCAATTGTGGCTGAGCCAGTCCTTGCCGTTGCTCGCCTCTGAATACTCGCGGGCGGTGACACGAACCTTGTCATCATTGCGGTCATAATCGACGCGCTGAATGAAGGTCTGGTCGAGCGGTTCGCCATTCAGCCAGATCTGGCCATCTCGCATCTGGATTTCATCGCCTGGAAGGCCAATCACGCGCTTGATCATCACCCGCGCCGTGTGCGGGTGCTCGAAAACGATCACATCGCCGCGCTTCGGCTGGCTGGCAAACACCCGCCCCTCTGGCAGGGGCACATAGCGACCGAGGCTGAACGGCAGGGAATGGCGCGAATAGCCATAAGCGAACTTGTTGACAGCAACCCGGTCGCCAACCTGAAGATTGGGTACCATGCTTTCCGACGGAATCACCCGCAATTCATAGATCAGGCCTGAAAAGATCAGAAATACCGGGATAAATATGCTCAGCGTGACGCCCCATTCACGCAGCTCTTTCAGCGCTTTTTCCTTCAGCGTCGAAGACTTTTGCTCGCGAACAACGGTATCAGACATGCAGGCACGACTCCGGTCTTGAAAGGGCTGCTTAGCCGGTCAGGGCCAGAAACGCGACCATATAAATACGAAAATGTCAGCAGATTAAGGCGCGCTGTACCAAGCAACGCCGTCATCATCCAATTCTACTGTGGCTTCGCCGCGATGGATCAGACAATTGAGGTGCGCAATCGCCTCGCCTGTGGCCATGGATACCAGATCGCCTTCAATCTTTCGGCCAAATACGCTTGGAAAGACATCAATGACCCGGCGTGGGGCTTGCTCCAGTCGCTGTTTCAAGCGCCGTAAAGCGATGCCATGCCCGTCGATGAGATGCTGAAGCCGCTCATGTGCCCCCCGAAACGGATGGTTATGGGCAGGTAAGACGAGAATGCCGTCAGGCAGGGCAACTTTTAGCTTCTCGCAGCTTTCCAGCCAGTCATCGAGTGGGTCGGCGTTCGGTTCGGTCGGAAACACTGACACATTGGACGAAATCCGCGGCAGCAATTGGTCGCCCGAAATCACAACATTGAGGCCGGGACAGACGAGACAAGCGTGCTCTGGCGAATGTCCATTACCGACCACGACTTGCCAGTCATGCCCGGCCATTTCGAACGCGTCACCGTCCTCAAGACGGCGATAACTGTCCGGCAGGCGCGAGACCGCACGACCAAAGCCGCCAAACCGTGCCTTGTAATTGTCCAGCTGCTCTTCGCTCCAACCGGCCCGTCGATAGAACTCAACACCTGCCTCAGGCGCCTCACGCCCTGTATCAGCAACCAATGTTCGGCAGGTCAGATATTCGAGCCGCGAAATCCACAGCTCGGCGCCCGGAAACTTCCGGGATATCCAGCCAGCATTGCCGATATGGTCCGGATGCATGTGCGTGACGATAATGCGCCAGACCGGACGGCCATCCAGTTTTTCGTCAAATATCTTGCGCCACGCCGCCTTCGTGTCGTCCATTGGCATGCCAGTATCGACGATGGTCCAACCCTTGTCGCCATCATCGATCAGCCAAAGATTGATCCATTTAAGTGAAAATGGCAGCGGCATACGCACCCAATGGACGCGTTCGGCGACTTGCATGGTCTCGCCAACATCTGGTGCCTCCTCGCCAAAGGGGTAGTCCAGATTTGGCCGACCTGCCGTTTTGCCCTGAAATCCATCCATAAGCCAAAGATGGCACGTGGCAGCGCTTCAACCAAGCGTGACCATGCGGAAGGCTTTCCCCAGCGGCACCTTGCAAATATGCGATGAGCGCGACACGCTCAAGCAAAACAGATCAGGAGGAGATGACCATGGCCCAAAATCGCAGGCGATTCTTGCAATCAAGTGCGGCGGTGGCCGCCTTCGCCCCTACCCTCTCCAGTTGCACACCCAGTGAGTCAGAAAGCGATCAAGTGACCGAGCCTTCAATTCCTCTTGTCGCGGAACCACAGTCCGGCCTCGCAGTTTCAGCGATCCCGGATGGCCTGACCCAGCGCAGCCAGCTGCGATCTGGCGAAACGACATCGCTCGCGCTGACAGAAGCGGCGATTGCCCGGGCAGAGGCAGCAAACCCGTTTATCAATGCTATAGCGTTGGACACATTTGATACCGCACTGACGGAAGCGAAGGCACCTCCTCCCGGGGATTTCAGCGGCGTGCCGACCTTCATCAAGGACCTGCTCAACTGGAAGGGTGTGCAGACCCTATTTGGATCGCGGGCGTTTGAAGGCTTCATCCCGGAGGAAGATGCTCCCTTTGCGAAAGCCTGGCGGGATATCGGCGTCATTTCACTTGGCAAATCAACCACGCCTGAAATGGGTCTCATCTCATCGACCGAGCCGCTGGTCACAGGGCCGACGCGCAATCCGTGGGATACGAGCCGAATTCCAGGCGGCTCGTCCGGCGGTGCCGCCGCTTTGGTCGCCGCCCGCGTCGTTCCTTTCGCACATGCCAGTGATGGCGGCGGCTCGATCCGTATCCCTGCAGCCTGTTGCGGCCTGTTCGGGCTGAAGCCGTCGCGCGATGCGCAGCCGATCAGCCGCGACGCCGGGCCCGTGTCATTATCGGTCAACCATGCTGTAACCCTGACAGTGGCAGACAGTGCGCATCTGTTTGCAGCATCTGAACGCCCTGAGAATGGCCTGACCGCAACTGGTCTCATCACCGAAGCGTCTACAAGGCGTCTCAAAATTGCCTTTGCACCAGAACCTGTGACCGACGCGCGCTTCGACAGCGAGACGCGGGCTGGCCTTGAACGCACAGCGCAGCTTTGCCGCGATCTCGGACATGACGTGATTGACTGGACCATGCCCCTCAATGGCGACGAATTTGGCGACAGGTTCCTGCTTTATTGGGCTGCCGGCGCCGCTCAGTTCGCCCAACAGGCCAGCCAGTTTACCGGCAAGCCGCCCTCACCGGAAATCCTGGAACCGTGGACGCTCGGTCTGGCCGGTGATTTCCTCCGGCGCCAGGGCGAGTTCGAAGAGACGGTGGCTTACCTTCAGGCCTTTGAAGCGATCTATAATAGCTGGTTCGAGGGTTTTGACGTCCTTCTGACCCCGACCGTTTCGACCCTGCCACCGAAGATTGGCGAGCAGGCTCCAGACGGCGACTATGACACCGTGATGGAAAACGTGCTGAGCTTTGCCGCTTTCACCTCGCCGATGAATGTCTCAGGCGCGGCCTCAATGTCAGTGCCGATCCAGTGGACCGAGGCCGACCTGCCAATTGGCTCGATGTTCTCTGGCAAGCGGGGCGATGATGGCTTGCTCCTCGCCCTCGCCTATGAGTTGGAAGCGGCCCAGCCATGGATCGACCGCTTACCAACACTGAAGCCGAGCTAATCCCTAGGCAGGTGGCTGGAACACAAAAGCGTTCAGCTTGTTGCCATCCGGATCACGAAAATATGCGGCATAAAACCCGCCGCCGCGATCACCCGGCTTGCCCTCACAGGTGCCGCCATTGGACAGCGCCAATTCATAGAGGCGGTCGACCTGTTCACTGTCTTTCGCCTGCAAGGCCACCATGGTGCCATTGCCGACCGTTGGTGGATTACCGTCATGCGGCTTTGTTGCGGCGACGCCTGCAGGTCCCTCCGGCGTCCCCCACGCAATAAACGTGTCCTCGTCCATCATCCGGCCCGTGCCAAGCTCTTTCGCAATCGGATCATAGAATGCCGCTGCACGTTTCAGATCACTTACACCAAGTGTTACATAGCCAATCATTACTGCCCTCCATCAATCTTGGAACAATACAAGAACATTGGGGCGCGTCAACCGATTATTGAGCGCTGATCCCGCCATCGACCTTGAATTCAGCGCCAGTAATCATCTTGCTCTCATCGCTGGCTAGATAGACAGCCAGGTGGCCGATATCGCTTGGCTCACCGACAGCGCCGAGCGGGATCTGACGGCCGAGTTTGGCCAGCCCTTCGTCCTCTCCGAACATTTGTTTCACCGGATCGAGGATCGGTGTGTTGATGAACACGGGGTGGACCGAATTGCAGCGGATCTTGCCGCCCGTGGATTTCGCGCAATGCAGCGCGATGGACTTGGACATGTGCCGCACAGCGGCCTTTGCGGTATTGTATGAAACATACTCACCGCTGGCGATGATACCCGCGATAGACGAGATATTGATAATCGAACCCATGCCTTGTGGCCGCATGATTGGCAGCGCGTATTTGCAGGCCAGGAAGATCGAGTCGACGTCGACCTTCATGACATGCTGGAACGTCTCGTACGGTTCGTCCTCGACATTCGCCATACTGCCAATGCCAGCATTATTGATCAGGACATTGAGACCGCCCATGGCCTCACTTGCAGCTGCCAGAACGTCCGGCCAGCGCTGTGGATCGGTGACGTCCTGCTGATAAGCGAAGCCACGCCCCCGACCATATTGCTGGTTAATATCAGCCGCGACGGAGGCTGCGCCTTCGCCGTTAACATCGGTCACTGTAACTGTGGCCCCCTCGGCCGCGAGGTGGTGCGCCATCGCCTCACCCAGGCCCTGCGCCCCGCCAGTTATGAATGCTTTCTTGCCAGATACTCGGCCCATGCCGTCCTCCTAAGTCACTTCGCGTCTTAGCAGCATCATAAGCAGGCCTCGGCAAGGCTGACGCCGCGCTAGGCCAGCTTGCCAGCAAGCTCGTCCATGTAGGTCGCAAGGGTTACATCAAGCGCTGTTACGCCATCTGCATCGTGCGTCGTCAGGGTCACATCGACCCGGTTATAGACGTTAGACCATTCCGGGTGATGATCCATTTGCTCGGCCTTCAGTGCCGATGCAGACATGAACGCCCAGGCGGTCTTGAAATCAGAGAATTTGAAACTCTTGTGGATGGCATCGCGAGGGCCTGGTGTTTCAGACCAGTCCTGCAATTGCTCCAGCGCCGCGGCTGACCCAATCTTGTTCGCCATGCCTACTCCTCCGCCTCTTCGTCCTCGGTTTGATGGACAAAATAGAGCCAGCGACCATCCTGGGAAAAGGCTGTTCTGACGCCCGGATAGCCCTGCCCGTCGCGCACACGCTCAATGCCTTGTTCCCCTACCAGTTCCAAAAGACGCGCGCGGTCACTGAAGCTCAATCGCTCTGGCACCAGCTCGTCCGGCTCCAACGCCGCCAGATCAGGCCAGACATACCACAGGTCATCGCCGACTTTCTTGACCCCGTAAGGCCCATCGAGCAGCGTTGTCAGCTGCATCAGCGGGTCAAATCCGGTGCGCCGCAGCAAGTCCCAGTGGGCACGGTGCGCTTCGCCAGAAAAATTCGAAATGAAGGCTGTCTCCCGATTGGCCAGGCGCGATAGCCGGGACAGGGAGTTTGCGTCAAGGATTGCGCGAATATCAGCAATCTTGTCACTGACAGGCTCTGACAGCTCCGGTAATTCAGGCGCGGTTTCGGCCGGCGGGCGGAGCAGGTCGGGCGCGGCCTCGACACGAAGACGCACGGTCTCTGTTTCCGGTGCTTGCCCACACGCGGTCAGGAGACCAAATCCAAGGCTGATCAGCAAGAACCGTCTCATAGATGCTCAAACCTCGTCGCTTCGCGCAGGTCGCGCAACAGGCCTTGTTCACTGCTCACCTTGATCGTCGTCATGCCCATCGCTCGCGCTGGCTTCAGATTGATCCCGAGATCATCAAGATAGATGCATGCCGAAGGCTCAACATCAAGCGCCTCGCACATCAGGGCATAGATTCGAGGATCAGGTTTGCGGATGCCCAGTTTGGAACTTTCAATGACATGATCGAAGAGGGCGAAAACCTCGCCCGCCGCCTTCGCTTTGGTCTTGTTGTGGCTCATTGAGGCACCGTTGCCGGTCGGCACATTATTGGTGATGCAGCCGGTTTTCACTTTCGACTTGCAGACTTTCAGAGCATCGATAACGGCTGGGCGCAAGTCTCCCGACAGCAGGGTCAGGACATCGCGGCCCCGGACTTCATGCCCCAAAGCCGCGCTTTCGCGGCGAAACAGCTCATCAAACGCCTCGCCATCAATTTCGGCGCGCTCGAACAGAGCCCAGGCATTTGTGTCTCCATTTTTGGAATTTACAGTGCGGATGAAGTCTGTGGGCAGGTCATTTTCGGCCTCATAGCGGTTAAAGGCCTCGAACGGAGACGTCGTCAAAACCCCGCCAAAATCCCAAATCACAGCCTGCCAGCGGCTCATGACCTAACGCGCATCAATTAGCGTTTTGGTCTTACGGTCCGACCCAGCTTCCATCTCAGTATGGCCAGATGCCTCAAAGCCGACCGCATCCAGTAGAGCCCCGTCGCGGTCCTCACCCGGATTGTCCGTTGTCAGAAGGCGATCACCAACAAAGATAGAGTTTGCCCCCGCCAGAAGTAGCAGGGCCTGCTCACCCTCGCTCATGGTCTCTCGCCCTGCTGATAGGCGTACCCAGCTCTTGGGGAACACCACGCGGCAGGTTGCAATGGCGCGGGCCATTTCGGTCACACTGATCGGGGCGCTGTCGCCCAGAGGTGTGCCCTTGATCGGAACCAGCATATTGATCGGAACGCTTTCAGGATGCGGCGTCAGCTTGGAGAGCTCATGGATAAGCCCAATACGGTCATCGCGCCCCTCGCCCATGCCGAGGATGCCGCCTGTACAAAGCTTCATGCCGGCTTCGCGGGCTTTGGCGAGCGTATCCAGCCGGTCGTCATATGTCCGGGTGGTGACAACGCTGGTATAGTATTCCGGCGACGTATCGAGATTGTGGTTGTAATAGTCGAGGCCGGCCTGTTTCAGCGCCTCGGCCTGGCCATCTTCGAGCATGCCGAGCGTGACGCAGGTCTCCAGTCCTTCGGCTTTCACCGCAGAAATCATCGCAGCAACTTTGGGCAGGTCGCGATCTTTCAAAGAGCGCCAGCCGGCGCCCATGCAGAACCGGTCGGCGCCGCCTTCCTTGGCCCGCCGGGCGGCCTCGACAACCTCATCCAGGGGCATCAGCTTTTCTGCCGTCAGGCCAGTATCGAAATGCGCCGACTGACTGCAATAGCCGCAATCTTCAGCGCAGCCGCCGGTCTTGATAGACAGGAGCTGGCTCTTTTGCAGCCTGCCATCAGGCCAGTTCGCCCGTTTGACCTCAAGTGCCTTGCCGACAAGCGCATCCAGCGGCAGCTCGTACAGGCTGCGAATGTCTTCGCGGCTCCAGTCATGGCGGGGCGTATCAAACGGCATCGCGGTCTCCTGATTCAGTCTTGCTGAGCTTAATCCACTGATGGCGCAGCGGTGACAAGATAAAAACTCGCCAGCGCGCCAAACTGACCTATGTCGCCGGGATGATGACACGCGCCACTCTTGCAATTTTCGCCCTTCTATTCGTCGCCTTTGGTCTATGGTCCCTGATCGACCCGGTCGGCATGACGGGTCGCCTTGGCGTCGAGGTTTCCGGTCCATCCGGCATATTTGAGATGCGCGGTATATTTGGCGGCGTGAATCTCGGCTTTGCCGGGCTGATGGCGGCCGGAGCGCTCAGGTCCGATATGATCCGGCCCGCGCTCTGGGGCATGGTCGCGTATTTTGGCGGCTATATGATAGGCCGCGCCGCGTCCTTCATTGCGGGCGATAGCGCAGCGACCTCGAGCTGGGGCTTTGCCGGGTTCGAGCTTTTCGGTCTTCTGGTCGCTGTCTTGCTGCTACGGAAACAAGCCAAATAAAAAGCCCCTCCGAAGAGGGGCTTTTCAAAATCGCTATGGGCGCGAAGCCTAGAACTGCTTGCGCAGTGTGATGCCATAGGTCTTCGGCGCGTTCGGATATCCGTTGATGCTGCCTGCCTGGGCCACACCCGGGAACGCGCTTTGGAAATACTCATCATCGTTGAGGTTGCGGCCCCAAACAGAGATATCCAGACCGTTATCCCATGACAGGCCGACACTGGCATTGAGCAGTCCAACTTCGCGGCGAACCTGCGGGATATTGTCCACAACCTGCACGTCGCTTTCATACTGATAGTCAGCGCGAATAAAGCCACTCATTGAGTTGGTCAGGTCACGCTCATACAGACCGCCGAATGACAGGCTGGTTTCCGGGATACCGGCAGGTTGAGCACCCGAAATATCACCAACACCATCAATCGTGCCGTCAGTGGCATCAATTGCACTGCCTTCTTGCACGGGCGCAGATACGAATGAGTCATAGACCGGATCCTGAATAATACCCGCGAAGGTCAGTGTCAGCTCATCAGTCGGCAACCAGGTCGCATCCCATTCGATACCCTGCGTTGACTGCTCACCAGCATTCGACAGCACAAAGCCTGTGCCCTGGAAGATGGTCGACTGGAAGCCTTCAACCGTCTGATCGAACAGTGCGACGTTAAGGTTGAAGTTCCCTGTGGAGAGTTTCGCACCCAGTTCGAACACGGTGGTCTCTTCTGGACCGGCGAACCGAGTACCATCACCGCGATTGTTCGGGATCAGCATCGCCGCAGCCAAGGCCGTCTGGTCAGCAAGCAAATAGGAAGAGTCACGTGTCAGGTTCCAGGACGACGCCTTGAAGCCGGTTGCATAGGAACCGTAGACATTGAGGGTGTCATTCACGTCATAGGCCAAGCGCGCCGTATAGGTGAACTTGTCGTCTTCAGTTGTGTCACCTTCAACCGCATTCGGGAAGTTGAGGAAACCTGGCAGGAATTGCAGGTCGCTGAAGGCCGCCCCGATCGCCGCGGCTGTGCCTGCCTGTACCGCAGCCTGAAAGGCCGGATTGGCAGAAGTCTGACCGATTGCGGTGAGAGTGGCAATTGCGGTCGGATCTCCCATACCGGCAGCCGCTTGCAGGGCTGCAAGTCCAGCCGGGTCAAATGGCATCATGGTAACTGCCTCATAGGCACTTGCACCGATCACCTGAGCCAGGGTCAATCCTTGTGTCGCCTGCAGCAACTGATCTGCAATAAATGGATCGTTGAATTCAGACGCGAGATCCAGAGACGCAAACAGATCGGTACTATCCACCGTACCCGTCACGGTTTTCTCATCATTGATGTAGGAAACACCCAGCGTTGCTGTCAGGCGGTCTGTCAGGTGGAAGTCGCCCTGCGCAAAGAGAGAATAGCTGGTATTGTCCTGCGTGAAGACTTCTTCGGACCCCGTTCCCGGAGCAAAGAAACTGCGCGGCGCATAACCGAGCAGGGCCTCAATTCCAGGAATGGCACCTCCGGCGAGAAAGTTTCCGTAATCGTAGAACGCCGTATCATAAAGCACGTTGCTGTTCTGGTTGACTTCCTCGTCGAAGTAGAAAGCACCAAACAGGTAGTCGATATTATCGGTCGATCCCGAATAACGAAGCTCCTGGGTGAACGTATCAATTTCGTAGTCGAGGATATTCTCACGAATGGCAGCCAAGCTGGTGAAATCGACGTCGCCGTCACTCAACAATTCCTGGTTCCGAATCGAGGTGATCGATGTCAACGTACCTGGACCTACATCCCAATCCATCTGCCCAGAGAAGCCGCTATTGGAAATCTCATTTGTCGGGTCGACATCAAGCGCGGTCGCAAAGCCGAATGGGTTGGTGATAACCTGCCCACCAGCGCCGACGATAGCTGCTTCAGTTGGGCCGCTGATGATATTTGGTGAATAGCAGCAGGTCTCATCCAGCTGGTCATAATCAGCAATCAATCGAATGCTTAGATCTTCGGTTGGCTCGAACAGCAATTGACCTTTGATCGAATAGCGATCGCGATCATTCAGCTCTGTGCCAAGATTGATATTGTCCGCATAACCATCACGTTGGTTTAGACTTCCTGACAATGCAAATGCCACAGTATCAGAAAGTGGACCGGTGACACGACCGCGAACGATTTTGGAATTATAGTTCCCGAGTGTGACATCGACATTGCCGCCGAAGTCAAAATCAGGTTTTTGAGTAATAACACTGATCAGACCGACCGAGGCATTCTTACCGAACAGCGTCGATTGCGGTCCGCGCAGAACCTCGATGCGCTCGATGTCGGCATAGTCTGACAGGCCGCCAGCTGCTCGGGTGCGATACACACCATCAATAAAGACGGCCACAGCTGGCTCGATACCGACATTGTTGGCACCATTACCAAAACCACGAATAGAGAAGGAGGCGTTACCAGCTTGCTGGAACTGGCCGACACGCAGCGATGGCACAACTGATTGCAAATCGATGATATCAACGATATTGGCTTTCTCGATGACCTGATTATCAACGACAGAAACGGCAATAGGAACATCCTGAAGTGTCTGCTCGCGCTTGGTCGCCGTTGTCGTGATAACACCCAGGCGCTTGGTGTCGTCTGCTGCCTCGGTCGTATCCTGCGCAGATGCAGTTACGCCTGTTGCCATCAAGGCGCCAAAACCAACACTGAATCCAAGTGCTGCCTTGATGCCCATACCTTTTTTGCTGAATGCCATATTCTCACGTCTCCTGATAAGTGTATTTTTGCCAGATTCTCTGCCCGGTTTGACGACAGGCTAGACAAAATCTGCGCAAATTCAACATCCTCCGCAGCGGCAACCTGCTCAAGCCAAGCTTCGGTGACAATTCCGCAACAGAAACAGTCGCTGTGCCGCGATGAAACGCCGTGGGACAGCTTCGCCTTATAGGCCACATAGCGGCAATGAAGTTTCCCGCTCGCGGCGAAATCGGACAGATATGAGACAGTTCTCGCCTGATAAGGGTGTCAGAAACTGGCTCAGCGATTGCGACCTTCACTCCACCTAGAAACTTGACCTGTCGAAAATCTAACAGGCGAAACAAAGAAGACCATTTGGAATGAGTGAAAACGCCTTGCATCCGAACACCCAGCTGTTGCTAACGGCCTGGGAACGCATGATGAGCGACGTGACCAGCCCCGGTCCGGTTGAGCAAACAAAGATCCATTCCGAACTGGTAGATTGCCTGTTCGTTCTGGAGCGCCGCGACACATCCTGGCTGTTCCGCAATGCAGGTGACCGCATGGCGGCGATGCTTGGACGCGAACTTGGTGACCAGGACTTCCTGGGTTTCTGGACCGGGCAGGATCGCCACATGGTCACGGCGCTTATGTCGTCTGTCCAGGATGCGCGTAAGCCGGGTTTCATGAAAGCCCTCGGCGAGACCCTGGTCGGCAAGCGTATCGAAGTCGAATTGACCTTCGCGCCGCTTATTCAGGCTGGAGCAAAATCAGCGCGCCCTCGCCTTCTGGGTCTCTATCAGACGCTTGGCTCAGCAGCTGCCCTGAACGGACGTCCAGTATGGCGCCACCGGCTGACCGAGATCGTTCCACCAGACAGTAGCGACGAGATCCCGCGCATGCGCCTGGTCGCCAGCAACGACTAGTCTAGGCGTTTCAACCCATCCTTGAAGCGTTTCCAGTTGGCGACATAGACGTCTGCCGATGCGCGAATGATGGCGGTCTGTTCGGGCGCCAGGTCACGCACCACTTTTCCAGGCGCCCCCATAACCAGAGAATTGTCCGGGATCACCTTGCCTTCCGGGATCAGGCTGTGTGCGCCGATGATGCAATTCTTGCCGATCACCGCTCGGTTCATAATGGTTGAGCCTATGCCAATCAGGCTATTGTCGCCAATCGTGCAGCCATGCAACATGACCATATGCCCGACCGTCACCTCCTTGCCGATTGTCAGGGGGCAGCCAATATCCGTGTGCAGAACGCTGCCGTCCTGAATATTGGAGTTTTCGCCAACCGTAATTGGGTCATTGTCACCGCGCAGGACCGCATTGAACCAGACACTGGCATTCTCTTCCAGAATCACCCGCCCCAGCACCGTGGCATTCTCAGCGATCCAGTAATTGCCCGATTTTGGGACATCGGGGGTAGTTCCTGCCAATTCATACAGCGCCATATGTGTCATGTCCTCGTCATACGTTTTGCAGGCGGATTATCCGCTTAATTCGCAATTAACCCTGATAGTCTCTAATAGGGAAGAGATTCGGGAGGCAAGTTGCTGAATGATCTATCGCAGGTCACTGCATACACCGCCACCAGGCCAGTTAGCGGGCCTGGAACAAACCAATCTCCCCTGTATTTCGTTGCCGCTGCGCCCTCTGGCTCGGCGGCTTTTTTTATCCCATAAAGGAGATCCACATGGGTAAACGTGCCACAACGAAACGTCAGAAAGCACAAGCCGAATTTGATGCTTCAAACTTCTTCGAAAAAGGCGCCCCACGTGAACCACAGCTCTACGCCATAAAGGGCGGTGGCTGGCATCCTGATGATGCAGATAGATCCAAACGCGCGACACCCGCCCATGGTGAACGCGCCCAGCGATATCAAAAAACCGTCAAACCGAGATCGGAAAATCAAGCCGAACTAATGAAGGCGCTAGACGAGAAGTCTCTCGTCTTTGCCGTCGGCCCGGCCGGCACCGGCAAAACCTATCTCGCGATCTGCAAAGCTGTCGAAGCCCTGCAAAAGGGCGATGTTGCGCGTATCATCCTCTCGCGCCCAGCCGTCGAGGCTGGTGAGCAGATCGGCTTTCTTCCGGGCGCCATGGAAGACAAGCTCGCACCCTACCTGCGGCCCCTTTATGACGCGCTGTCCGACAGGCTCAGCCCGGCCCAGCTCAAGCACATGATGGCCGAGGGCCTGATTGAAATTGCGCCGATTGGCTTCATGCGCGGACGCACATTGAACAATGCTTTCGTGGTCATCGATGAAGCGCAAAACTGCACCTACACACAGATCAAGATGCTCCTGACGCGGCTTGGCTGGCACTCGACAATGGTGGTAACCGGAGACCCGGCCCAGAGCGACCTGCTTCCAGAACTCTCAGGCCTCGCAACCGCCGCCGACAAGCTCGACAAGCTGGACGGTGCCTCGGTTGTCCGGCTTGCGGGACAGGACGTGGTTCGTCACCCACTGGTCGCTGAGATGCTCGACATCCTGTAGACCTTTCACAAACACCTCAATCGGGGCAGCCAGTTTTGGTTGCCCCTTTTTGATTCAGCTCACCAGGTCTTCTGCCAGTACCGTCATGTTCATGGCGTAGGATGTCTCGCCGTCATCAACGTCCTTATACACGACCGCCAGAAACTCAGCGCCAAGATAGACCTCGACGGAATCATCTGTTTCCTTACGTGCAACAAGGCGGAGGCTCGGATTGAGTTTCTCTTTGAGATACGCCTCAAGGCGCAGCATTTCTTCGCGGCCCATGATCAGGTCTCCTTTAGCAAGTCTGCCTTCGCCCTAAGAGACTCGGCGCTGCTTGAAAAGCTCCATCGGCCAAAAAACTCAGTAATAGGCCTTCGCACCGTCAGATGACGCTTCGGCGGGCTTGTCTTCGGGAGGGTTTACCATCCGCCAGAGCGCGATGCAGCCCAGCCAGACGAGTTCGACAATCATGCGGGCCACCAAGGTGGTAACGACCCCGAAGATCGTTGCCTCATTGATCAGGACGCGCACGACAGCAGTGCCCTGCTTATTGTCGGTCGGATTGCGCATGAAATCGAGATTGGCCAGCCAGTTCGCAAAATCGTCCATCGCAAGATAGGCCTGCGGATAGAACATGATCGATAGTAGGATCAGGAAAATCGCCACGATAAATGTCGCGACAATCTTCGATGATGCATTCGACAAGGCCTTAAGAACGCTAAACATGATCCACATACCCTTTGACTGTTTCCGCGTACCTTAGTTCAGCGTCGGCGAGGCGTAAACGACGCACTCTCGTATTTGATCCGCAGTAGCGCTATATCTAGACCTCGGAATATGGTCCAAGCTACCCTCCAAACCCTTGAAGAGAAAGCGGAATGGCAAGCGATTCACCCCTCGATCTGGCACGGATTGATCCACCGATCTGGCGGATCATGGTGAGTGATGTGGTCTATGGTCCCTACACATTGGGCCAGATGCGAAGCTTTGTCAGCGAGAACCGCCTCTCCCTGCAATCGCAGGTGGCGATGGGCGATGGCGGCATCTTCAAACCAGCCAGCGCCCACCCCGGCCTGGCGAAAATCTTTCGTGACAAGCAAGCGCCTGCCAACGAAGCTGTACAGCTCCAGCCCGCCAATCATGTCATTGTCCACAAGGGTAGCCCACTATCGCGCAAGGCGATACTCGACACCCTGAACTCTTTCGGCCTTTTCGTAGAGGTCATGGACGGCGTGTTCCTCATCAACACCGACACGAAAACCACAGACCTGCGCGAGAGTTTGCTAGCAGAATGTGATGCCGAAGACCGCATCCTGATCGTCAATGCGGATGATAGCCGGCTCGCCTGGCACGGCGTCGGCGACGAGATATCAGCGCATATTCATTCGGTCTGGAAGCAGTAATCAGGCCAGTGCCACGGCTTGCGGCTGAGGCGCGGGCTGTCCGAGAATCATATCCGCCGCCTTTTCGGCAATCATGATCGTCGGGGCATTGGTATTGCCGCCAACCAGGGTCGGCATCACCGACGCATCAACCACGCGAAGGCGCTCAACACCGCGCACGCGCATCTCCGGGTCCAGCGGCGCATCATCATGAATGCCCATATGCACCGTGCCGACCGGGTGATAGATCGTCTCGCCATACTGGCGCACGAAGGCGTCGATATCTTCATCTGACTGGACGGATGCGCCGGGCAGGATCTCATCGCCGCGCAACGGCGTCAGCGCGTCCTGCTTGCACACCTCGCGCACCATTTTTACCGCATCGCGCATTACCTTTCGGTCGGTCTCTGATGCCAGATAATTTGGATCAATCGACGGGTGATCAAAAGGATCATTACTGGCAAGCGTGATCGAACCGCGACTGTCTGGGCGCAGCTGGCAGGCATGCACGGTGAAGCCATCCTTCTTGATCTCCTGCTTGCCGTGCTCGATCATGATGCCATTGACGAGGTGCAATTGCACATCTGGTCGATCAAGACCCTCACGTGATTTGATGAATGCGCCGGCCTGCAGGAAATTATCCGCGCCTGGCCCGGACTTGTTATAGAGATATTTCAGGCCAACACCGATCGTTTTCAGACCCTTGCGCTGCGAATAGGCCGATATCTTCTTGGTCATGTGATGAACCACACTGATATCGAGATGGTCCTGCAGGTTTCGGCCAACACCCGGAATATCGGCAATTGAGGTAATTCCATGCTTTCGAATCTCATCAGCTGGGCCGATGCCGGACAGCATCAGAATTTGTGGCGACTGCACCGCGCCAGCGCAGACAATAACCTCGCGCTCGGCATGCAGGCGTTCCGGCTGAGCCCCTTTCTTGGCAACCACTTCCACCCCCACAGCCTCACCGCCGCGGAAGACAACTTTTGATGCAAGCGCCGTGGACTTGACGGTCAGGTTTGCGCGCTGCCCGACAATCGGACGCAGATAGGCGAAGGACGCACTCCAGCGCTCGCCCTCATGAATGGTCCGCTGATACGGACCAAACCCGTGCTGGTCAGGTCCGTTAAAATCTGGCGTCTGGGGATGTCCCGCCTGTGACCCAGCTTCAAGGAAACGCTCATAGACCTCTGAATTCACCGGGCTTTCTGAGACCCGCAGCGGTCCCTCTTCGCCGTGAAAATCGCTCGCCCCGCCGTCATAGCCTTCCGCTCGCCTAAAATACGGCAGAACATCTTCAAAGCCCCATCCCTTGAGGCCGGACTGTCGCCACTGGTCATAGTCGCGGGCATGCCCGCGTGTATAGAGCATGCCATTGATTGAAGACGATCCACCCCAGCCCTTGCCGCGGGGCCACCACAATTTGCGGTCATTCATATACGCCTGCGGCGCGGTCCAGAAACCCCAATTGTGCGGGTTCTCACGGTCAATCAGTTTCGCGACTCCAGCGGGCATACGCACCATCAGCGCCTTGTCCTTGCCGCCCGCTTCAATCAGGCAGACCGAAACATCCGGGTCTGCGCTAAGGCGATTGGCCAGGACGCACCCAGCGCTTCCAGCCCCGACAATGATGTAATCGAAGGTCTTCAAGTCAGCCAATTATTGCTCCCATCGTCATCTTTACAGCTACTTTGACAGGTTTCGCGGCGGCTTCAACCATTTGTAAGTAGACCCACTCTAGGTTGATTCTAAACCAATCTCGGCAGGCCGCCGCGTATGATATGGAGATCTTGATGCCACTTGCGGCGCAGACAGCTTCCAGTCCCAGCCCATACAAACGGGAAAGACCAGACCGCCGCCGTCACTATCGGGCGAAGCTCACCCTATCGGGACGGTTCATGTTCAATGGTGCAGACCAGACACTACAGACCATCAATGTGTCTTGCGGCGGAGCCCTCATGCGGGCAAATGTCTGCCCCGCCATTGGCGATACGCTCGTCTGTTATTTCGATGATCTTGGCCGGCTCAATACGACGGTCACCCGAGCGACAGATGATGGCTTTGCCGTGACATTCAGCGCCAGCAGTCACAAGCGCGACAAGCTTGCTGACCGCCTCGTCTGGTTGCTCAATCACAAACGCTACAATCTTGCGGACGAGCGCGAAGCGCCGCGCAAGCCGCTGTCCAACAAGGCCATGATTACCCTTTCGGATGGACGCCGGATTCAATGCCGGGTTAGCGATATTTCCTTGACCGGCGCCGCGTTCAAGACCGATGGCCCAACCTTGCGCGTGGGTGAGCGGATCACAGCAGGCACGCTGACCGGGGAAGTTGTGCGCTCTGACAGGGATGGCTTTGCTGTGCGCTTCCTGCATAAGAAACAGGAACAGGCCACATGATTGTGACTTGATCCCGCGGGCTGCGACGCCCATTTCTGGGTTCGGAGGAATTGGGCCATGGACAATAACCCGGATATTGGGGCACCGCCGCCTGTATGGACCCGGCTGCGGTTTGAAGCCAAGGCGGCAGCATCGGACGAGCCTACGCTTTCAAGCTATATTGACGCTGCGATCCTCAGCCACGACTCGATTTGCCGCGCCCTCGCCTTTCATTTGGGTGAGAAACTCTCGGGTCCGGAAATGGGCGCGCAGAAAGTTCGCCAGGTCATTGCCAACGCGTATGATGAGGCGCCCGATCTGGTCGATGCCGCCGAGGCCGACATGCAGGCAACATTGGAGCGTGACCCGGCCTGCCGCAGCATGCTGCAGCCGTTCCTGTTCTTCAAAGGCTTTCTCGCCCTGCAAACCCACCGCGTTGCCAACCGCCTATGGCAACAGGGCCGCGAGACGCTGGCTTTCCATTTCCAGTCACGCGCGAGTGAGCTTTTCGCCGTCGATATCCACCCTGCCGCCACGATTGGGCGCGGGGTCATGCTCGACCACGCCACTGACATCACGATCGGTGAGACGGCTGTGATTGGCGATAATTGCTCACTCCTGCACGGTGTTACACTTGGCGGCACCGGCAAGGAAGTTGGTGATCGTCACCCCAAGATTGGCCATGGTGTGCTGTTATCTGTCGGCGCGAAAATTCTCGGCAATATCAAGGTCGGGGATCAGGCCAAGGTCGCCGCAGGATCTGTCGTCCTGAAAGATGTCGCGGCCCATTGCACCGTCGCCGGCGTGCCCGCAAAGCAGGTCGGCGGGCCATCGTGCTGCGAACCAGCCAAGAGCATGGATCAAGGCTTCCCGGACGAAATGATGAAATAGGCTAGAGCCTGTTTCCCTTGATCTTGTTGCAGCGGGCATGGGCCAGCTGAAGATTCGCCGGCGCGTCGCCGCCGCCCTTCGATTTTGCGATTATGTGATCGAACGTCGCTCGCTGCTTGGCCCAGATCCGCGCGTGCGGCGCTTCAAATCGATTTCGCATCATCGGCTTGGCGCAGAGCGCGCAAAGTCCCGATTGGGTGGTCCACAACCGCTCGAAATCAGCGCTCGCTTGGACGGCAAAAGGCTGGCTCACAACTCTTCGGGCACATCCCAGCCACGCCGAGCACACGCTGCCAGCACCGTGTTGCGGAGCAGGCAGGCAATTGTCATCGGGCCGACACCGCCTGGCACCGGCGTGATAGACCCAGCGACCTCGACGCAGCTGTCATAATCGGCGTCACCCACCAGCTTGGTCTTGCCCTCGCCCTTTTCTGGCGCGGGGACGCGGTTGATCCCAACATCAATGACACAGGCACCGGGTTTCAACCAGTCGCCCTTAACCATTTGCGCGCGCCCGACGGCTGGCACGACAATGTCTGCGGTGCGGCAGAGCGCCGGCAGGTCCGCGGTGCGGCTATGCGCGATGGAGATCGTGCAATTTTCTTCAAGGAACAAAAGTGCCGCCGGTTTGCCAACCAGGATCGATCGCCCAATCACCACAACATGTTTGCCGGTCAGGTCATTGCCCAGCGCGCGCTTGGCGAGGATTACACAGCCTGTTGGCGTACACGGACGAAGTCCCGGCTTGCCTTGAGACAGGCGCCCGGCGCTGGATTCGGTCAGGCCATCGACATCCTTGGCAGGGTTGATTTTCTCAATCGCCGAGGCTTCGTTCAAGCCCTTCGGCAAAGGCAATTGCAGGAGAATCCCGTCCACTTCCGGATCGGCATTCAGATCCCCAAGCAGGTTCTCGACCTCGAACTGGGTCGCATCCTTGGGCAGATTGTGGTGGACAGATCGCATGCCCACCTCTTCGGTCATCTTGATCTTCGAGCGAACATAGACCTGGCTGGCAGCATCTTCTCCAACCAGCACGACAGCAAGCGTTGGCTGGCCTGATAGTATCTCAACCGCCTTGGCAATGCTGGCACGAACCTCAGCGGCAACGTCTTTTCCCGAGATGATTTCAGCGCTCATCGCTTAAGATCGCTCAAATTGGAACGAGCGCAATCGCGCGCGGAATAAGATAATCGCGCAGGAACGGGATCGCCAGCGCAATCACCAGCACCGACAGGTCAAGATTGCCGAGCGGTGGGATAACCCGCCGGATGGGCCGGGAAATTGGTTCAATGATCTGGTGCAGGAAACTGTAGATTGAGCGAACCGTCTGGTTTCGATTATCAACGACGCCGCCAACCATCAACCAGCCAAGAATGACATAAGCCAGCAAGCAGAAGAAGAAAATCGTCAGGACGGGCGACAGGAAATAGATGTGCAGCGCAAACAGCAGGTCTCTCAAGAATCACACTCCCTTTGGGTTTCTGCTCCACTAGGCTGTTCAGCCCGCACTCGCAAGTATGGGTCTATTCGGTGCGCCGGAATTGCTCCGACTGTTTGAGAACGATGGCGCGTGTGATCGGCTCAGGCAGCAGCTTGGAGAGCGTCGCAAAGCCTTTGTTCACAGCACCCGGCAGAATAACCGGTTTGCCCCGTTCACAAGCCTCGATGCCTTTTTCGACGACAGGCGTGGCCTCCATCCACATCCATGACGGCATGCCTTTGGTCTGCTCGCGTGTCCCGTTCACATCATGGAATTCGGTAAACGTGAAGCCGGGGCAAAGCGCCGTGCAATGAAGGTTTTCATGACCAGCCGCCTTGGCTTCGGCCTGAATGGCTTCGGAAAACCGGATCAGGCCAGATTTGACGCTGGAATACAGCGTATGGCCATTTGATCCCGGCATATATCCGGCCAATGAGGCGACATTAATGATACGGCCAAAATTGCGTTCCGCCATGCCTGGCAAGACTTTGTGCGTCAACTCAATTGGCGCTGTATAAAGCACACGGATAAACGTCGCCTGGTCTTTCCACTTGGTGTTGAAGAATGTGCCCGGAAGACCGTAACCCGCATTGTTGACGACACCATCAACGTGCCGTCCAGCTTCCTTGATCTCTTCCAGAATGGCGTCAACGCTATTTGCGCGAGCGAGGTCCTGCGCGATCACAATGGTCGAGATCTTGTACTTTTCCTCCAGTTCGCGGGCGAGCTTTTCGAGTCGGTCCGCCCGGCGGGCCGTCAAAGCGATATCCCAGCCGCGCGCCGCGTACTGACGGGCAAATTCTGCGCCAATTCCCGCCGATGCGCCGGTGATGAGCATGAGTTTTCGTGATGACATTCAGGTCTCCTGGTTGGCTTTTCGCCAGAGCTTGATTTTTGTGAGGAAAGCGAGATTTGTGCGTTCTGGAGCCAGGTCTGCATCAGCCATGGCAGGGGTAAAATCCCAACCGAGATAGCCTTTGTAATAGGGCTCGTGAAAGCCTTCCGGGAAGTATTCCAGAATACCGTCCAGTTTAGGATTATCGCCAAATTGCAGGCTGTCAGCGACAATGAACGCGCCGCCCGGCTTTAGCACCCGCGCCGCCTCGGCAATCACCTTTGGCCGAACGCGCGGCGGCAATTCATGGAACAGGAAAACCGAAACAATCGTATCAAACGCCTCGTCCTCAAAAGGCAGTGCTTCAGCCTGCCCCTCGACGATATCAACTTGCGGCCAGCGCCTCACTTGCTTGCGGGCTGCCTCGGCGTAGTTTGGGGAGAGGTCCAGTCCGGTCAGCGCGAGCCTTGGAAAAGCATGCAGTGTCTGCGCCATAAAGCGCCCGGTACCGCAAGCCAGGTCCAGAACCTTGGTCTCGTGCTGGCTGCGGCCTTTTAGTTCTCGCGCCATCTCGGCCAGCGCGCCCCGGCGCATCGCATCGCCCGCGCCCGTGAACAGCGTCTCGACCTGATGATCATAAATCTTTGCGCTGTCATCACTTAGCCAGCCATCTGTCTGATAGTGGAAATTCTGCCTGTAATAGGCTGGAAAGCGCTTCAGGTCAGCATCATCCCTGGCGCGCACTTCTGTGCCATCGCGCTCGACCCGGCGCCGGTCAACCTCAGGGACATCTTGAAAGAATGCCCGCGCGCGGTTCAGGGTTCTTGGCAGGTCACGCAGCCGCATCTCACGCCCGACCGGGTCGGGATAAAGACCCGTCTCAATATTCATTCGGTCCTGTCGGAAGAGATCGAAATAGGCTTTGCGCAGCGCCGCCACGCTCGGCTTGTGCTGCGGCTTGAAGGCGGGTTCGCCCGGACGATTGAACCCGGCGGAGCGCCGCCGCGCGACATAATACTGACCGCCATACCAGGCCGAACGCAGGCCCTGCGCCGCTGTATATCGCGCGCGCGCTGTTGTTTTGGCGACCTGATCAAGCAAACCCATGCGCAAAACATGGCGCCAGTGCAGCAAAACGTCCAGTGCGCGCATGATCGCGGCCTTCAGCTTGCGTTCAGACTGGCTCTGGCAGCGTGTCGTCATCCTGCGGGCATTGTGCCCGGAAATCTAAGGAGACCGGACCTATGATCCGATTGACCCTTCTCGCTGGCGCGGCCGCTCTCTGCCTGTCACCGCTGGCATTTGCGCAATCTTATAATAGCAATTGCGAGCGTATCAAAGATGATCAGGCCCTGGTTGGCGGACTGATCGGAGCTGTTGCTGGCGGCGTCCTTGGTGCGGCGATTGCGGATGACGGTGACGACTACCGCCACCGCGGCTATCGCGGGCACCACGGGCATCGTGGCTACAGACATCATGGTTATCGCCACAATAATGATGGCGATGAGGTCGCTGGTGCCCTGATCGGCGGCGTCCTGGGCGCCGTTGTCGGTGCCGGTATCGCATCGAGCGGGACTGATTGCACACCCGCCTATTCCAGCTATTCCCCACGTGTTGAGACATACGGTTACGGCGATGTGCCCTCACCAACCCGCCTGCCATATGGCCCGGCATGGAATAGCCAGCCAAACGGCGCACCGAGTGCCCCGCAGCCCGTAAATTACGGCTATGGTCAGCAACCGCTTTATGGCGGCGAAAGCGATGTCCCGGCTGCACCGCCGCCACCGCCGACACAAACGCCAGGTCCAGCGCAACCTGTGTATGCACCTGAGTGCCAGAGCGTGCAGCGCGAGACCCGCCTGCCGGATGGCGGCGTCATCCGTGAGCCGGTCGAAGTTTGCCGTCAGGCTGATGGTAGCTGGGAATTCCAGCAGGACGATTACAGCTACTAATATGAACTAAGGTCATTCCCTCACTTTCCCACCCGCGCAGGCGGGTCTATGTGAGGGTTATGACCGAATACTTCACACCCATTCCCTACCCGCTCTGGCACAGCGACAAGCGCGCCTTTGCCGACGCACTCGGCCGCTCGTTTCGCGAGACCGGATTTGCGGTGATCGACCAACACCCGGTCGACCTCGCTGTCATTGAACGCGCGTTGACGGCGACTAAGGCCTTCTTTGCCCTGTCAGAAGATACCAAGGAAAAATACCATGACGCCGCTGGCGGGCGCCAGCGCGGCTATACCCCGTTCGGGACAGAAAATGCCAAGGGGGCAGCGGCAGCCGACCTGAAAGAGTTCTGGCACACTGGCCGCGACTTGCCCGCAGACAGCCCTTACCGCGAGACAATGAAAGATACGCCAAGCGTCGCGGAAATTCCCGCATTCGATGACGCAACGCGTGACTTCTACGCGGCGTTGGACAATTTTGGCGCGCAGCTCTTGCAGGGCGTTGCGCTGCACCTTGGCCAGCCGGAAGACTGGTTCTCTGACAAGGTCCAGAACGGCAATTCCATTCTCCGCCTGCTACATTACCCGCCGCAGCTTGTCCCGCCGCCAGAAGGCACAGTACGGGCTGGCGCGCATGAAGATATCAATGTCATCACGCTCTTGCTGGGGGCCGAGGAATCCGGCCTTCAAGTGCTGCACCGTTCTGGCGAGTGGCTCAGCGTGAACCCGCCACTTGGCGCGATCGTGATCAATTGCGGGGACATGTTGCAGCGCCTGACCGGCGGCATCCTGCCGTCAACGACGCACCGGGTCGTGAACCCGGCGCCAGAACGGGCAAAATTCCCGCGCTACTCGACGCCCTTCTTCCTGCATTTCAATCAGGATTTCCTGATCGAGGCGCTGCCGCAATGCCTCGCCGAAGGCGGCAGGGCAGAACCGCCGATCACAGCGCAGGATTATCTGATGGAACGCCTGCGCGAAATTGGCCTGGTCAAGACCTAGCCAGAAACGCATCGACTTGCTTGCGGTAAGGCAGGCTTGGCTGCGCGCCTGGTTTTGTCACCGCAAGTGCCGCCGCTGCTGAGGCAAAGCGCAGCGCGTCTTGCGGCAACTGCTCTTCAGCCAGCGCAACCATGAGCGCGCCGCAAAATGTGTCGCCAGCGCCGGTTGTATCGACGACTTCGACATCGAATGCGGGCGCCCGTGCGATCTCCTGGCCGGCCTTGAGCAAGACCGCGCCATCACCGCCAAGCGTCAGCGCGACAATGCCCTTTCCGGTATGCAGCGCCTGACCATAGAAGGCCGCTTCAACCTGATTAACAATCAACACATCAGCAAGCCGCAAAAGGGTTTCGGGCACGTCTTTGGCGGGGGCAAGATTTACAGCAAACAAGCCGCGATCCTTCTCGGCCGCCATAGCCCCCATCACAGCAGGAACAGGCACCTCCAACTGGCACAGCACAGCATCGCAATCTGGCAGATTGAACGCGTCTGATGGACCGACACAGGCATTGGCGCCGCTCGCCACAGTGATCTGGTTCTCACCCTCCGGTGAAACGGCAATCAGGGCCGTGCCGGTGGTTTCCCCAACTTGCACCATAACATTTGAGACATCGACACTCGCCTCTCGCAACAAGGCGAGCGCCGCATCGGCCAAGGCGTCATCGCCAACACAGCCGACCATGCAGACCTCGGCACCGAGCCGCCGCGCCGCCAGCGCCTGGTTCGCGCCCTTGCCACCTGGATATTGCGCAAACCGCGCGCCGGTAACCGTTTCACCCGGCCCCGGTAGCGCTGCACCACTGGCCACCAGATCAAGATTGACCGAGCCGACAACGCCAATCTTCACACTCATTCATAGCCTCCCAGCAGGCGGCAAAGTTCATCGAAGACGCCGTCTGCATCCGCTTCAGCATACCATTTAACAGGGCCATCCGGGGCGCAGTGAACGCGCGTACGGCCAAACTGCGCCCCGGGTTCTGTCACCACCGCAACATGTGCCGGGCGGCCTGCGAACAAATCCGGCCGCGTCAGCGCGATGATCGTACTTGGATCATGCAGCGGTGCATCGCGGTGCCCATTAGCAGAGAATTCCAGCTTGCAGGACGCATCGAGCAGGTCGCCCGCCGCCAATGCCTGCGGCGTGCCCACCGCCCGCACGTTTGCAAGCCGCGACTTGGTCGTTCGTATCTGGTGGGTGACATCGAGGCTGAGCGCGCGGATCGCCATGCCGCTGCCAAACACAGCGGCGGCGGCATGCGGATCGGCGAAGATATTGAACTCCGCAGTGGGTGTGATGTTGCCGCCTTCAGCATCCGCCCCGCCCATCAGGACAATTTCCTTTATCCCTTTACCTATGTTCGGCGCCATGGTCAGCGCCAGCGCGAGATTGGTCATCGGCCCGGTGATTACGATGGTTATTGAGCGTTTCTTTGCTGCGCTGCAGAGCTTGATCAGGGCATTGACGGCGTGCACCCGCGACAGAGCGGCCTTGGGTTTTGGAAAATCGATATTACCCAGCCCAGTGCTGCCATGAAAATCTTCCGCAGTAATCGGATCGCGCAGGAGGGGCCGCGGCGCACCGGCATGAACCGGTATTTTGCTGCCGCGTCCCGCCACTTCGCGAATGATCCTGGCGTTCAGGGCCGTCTGCGCGCCTTTCACATTGCCAGCGACCGTCGTGACCGCAAGCACATCCAGCTCAGCTGCGCCAAAGGCAGCCAAAAGCGCTACGGCATCGTCGAGGCCGGGATCGCAATCGATGATAATTTTTTGTTTCATTGCCAGAGGATTGCGCGGCGTTACATGGCTTGGCAAGCCCTAGTACCGCCCAGCATCAGGCGCTAAACAGTCAGCAAAGATCATCTCAGGAGAAATGCCATGTCGATCGCAGGACCGCACGATTACCAGCAAGACGGAGCCACCTATGAAGGCTATCTTGCAATGCCGAAAAGCACCCCAAAAGCCGTGGTGGTTGTGGCCCATGCCTGGGGCGGCCTGTCGGAGTTCGAGCAGGAAAAGGCCGAATGGCTAGCCGGGCTCGGCTATGCCGGGTTCGCCATGGACGTCTATGGCAAAGGCAAACGCGGTGAGACCACTGAAGAATGCCAGGCGCTGATGGAACCGCTGGCGGGTAACCGGCCAGAGCTGCAATCGCGCCTGAAACACGCCCTCAGCGTGGCCAAGGCAGAGACTGGCGCAGATCGCGCGGCAGCCATTGGCTTCTGCTTTGGCGGCCTGTCTGTACTCGACATGGCTCGCACCAATATGCCGCTTGAGGGCGTTATCTCCTTCCACGGCCTGTTTGGTGCACCGGGCAATACGGCTGCTGAAATCAAGCCGAAAGTGCTGGCGCTGCACGGCTGGGACGACCCCATGGCGACGCCGGATGACGTGCTCGCCTTGTCCAAGGAAATGAGCGCCGCCAAGGCCGATTGGCAGTTGCATGCCTATGGCGCGACGATGCACGCTTTTACAAACCCGCACGCCGACAATCCGGATTTTGGCACTGTGTTCAGCGCCTCTGCCAATCGCCGGAGCCTGGCCGCCTGCGAGGATTTCCTAAGCGAATTGTTCGGCTGATATCCACCCGTCTATCCCGAGGACAGAGCTGCTTCTATCCCGAGGATAAGCGGTTCAAAAACGGCTCAGAAAAGGATCAATCAAAGGTCCGTCAGGCCGGATCGGGACAGAGTCCGTTCTATCCCGTATTGAGCTTCGTCAGCGCCGTGTTTTTTCGAAAAGCATCCTACCCGATGATCCCGGCGGCTAGATATAGCACCGTCGCCGCAAACCCGGTTACCAGCGCATAGGGCAGCTGTGTGCGAACATGCTCCATGTGATCGCAACCTGCCGCAAGCGAGGCAATGATCGTGGTATCGGAAATAGGAGAGCAATGATCGCCAAACACGCCGCCGCCCATTACAGCCGCAATTGCCAGCGGCATCGGGATGCCCGCCCCGATCGCCAAAGGCACCGCAATCGGCACCAGGATGCCATACGTGCCCCAGCTGGTGCCGGTCGTGAAACTGGTCACGCCAGCGGCGACAAACAGAATGGCCGGGATCGTCCACGGCGCCGGGATCGACTTTGCAACGCTGGCGATGAACTCGCCAGTGCCAAGCGCCTGCAAACTGGCGCCGAGCACCAAAGCCAAAAAGATGACGGTAACAGCGGGCAGCAAATCACCCATGCCTTTGAAGCCAATTTCGACTCCTTTGCCGTTGGCGCGGCCAGACACCAGCAGGAACAGGAAACCCGCGGCGGTTGCCAACACCACGGCCCAGAGGATCGATTGCGAACCGGAACCTTTTGTAATGTCGCCGCCGCCGGTCCACCACATAAAACCAAGCGCGCCGCCAATCAGGATTAGCATGGGGATGCCCATATACAGCGCCCGGCTCGGAGCCTCGACCTGGTCTTCCTCGGGAACTCCATCGGCAGCCCTTGTCGGTGCCTTCCAACTTGCGTCTGCCACAGCCATTGGCCCAAAGGTGCGGTTAAGGCCAACCGTCACGAACACGCCTGCAACGGTCAACAAGGCGTAGAAATTGAGAGCGATGGTCTGGAACAGTACTGTGAACTCATTTGCGACGCCGTTTTCGGCCATCAGAACCGCGATGTAGGCGCCCCACCCGTTGAACAGGATCAGCACGCTGACCGGCGCGCAGGTTGAGTCGATAATATAAGCGAGGCGTTCGCGGCTGACCTTGAGGCGATCAAACAGTGGCCGTCCAAGCACGCCGCTGGCGAGCAGGCTGACATTGGTTTCGACGAAAATCAGAACGCCGCTGATCGCGGTGACGAGGCCGGCGCGGCGCGGCGTCGAGGCCAGACCGGAACTGTGCAGCTGTTCAACCATAGCGCTGATCCCGCCAGAGCGCTGCATGAAGGCAATCAGTGCGCCGATGATCAAGCAGAATAGGAGGATACGGGTATTGCCTGTCGAACCGAACACGCCAACGGCGCGGTCAATACTGGCGAGCGCGCCCATAGCGGGGTTGTACTGCGCGATCAGCGTCTCGCTGAGCCAGATCGCCAGACCCAACGCCCAGTAGACGTTGCGTGTCCAGACAGCGACGGCGAGCGCCGCAATCGGCGGCAGGATGGTGAGCCAGTCCACGCCTAGTTCAGCACATCCGGAGATGTCAGGGTTGCGGTTCGGGCAGCCTCTGCCGCGCGCATCAGACGCATCATGTTGCCGCCCCAGATCTTGGCAAGGTCGGCTTCGGAATAACCTGCGGCCAGAAGCGCGTCAGTAATCTTGGGCAGGTCTGTAATATCGCTCATGCCATCGACGCCGCCGCCGCCATCCCAGTCAGCACCAATGCCGATATGGTCCGGCCCAACCAGCTCGAGCGAATATAGCAAGTGTTCCATATATTTCTCGAAGCTTGAACGCGGCGCTGGATGGGCCTTGCCGATCTCTTGCCGTGCTGCGCGAAACTCGGTTTGTTGCTCGGGCGTCATTTCAGCGAACGGCACGCCGAACTGGGCATTCAGCGCAGCCAGCGCAGCGGCCCGCTCCGGTGAATCTTCGAGCGCCTCAAGATAAGTGCCAAGCGCGTTGATCTGGATCACGCCGCCATCTGCTGCGATGGCGAGCATCAACTCATCCGGTATATTGCGGGCATGGTCATAGACAGCCTTCGGACCTGAATGCGACAGGATAAGCGGGGTCGTCGACAGTTCGATCATGTCATAGACCGTGCTGTCAGCAGCGTGTGAACCATCCAGGATGAGGCCGAGCCGATTGGCCTCGCGCACCAGGTCCTCGCCCAGCGGACTGAGGCCGTCATAGGCCGCTTCGATGTCAGTGGCGCTGTCAGCAAACTGATTATTGGCGAAGTGGACCGGCCCGACCATGCGGAGACCGCCAATATAGAACGTTTCCAGCAGCGAAATATCCTCGCCGAGCGGATAGGCATTCTCCATGCTCTGAAACACGACTTTCTTGCCGTCAGCGATAATCCGGTCAGCGTCATCAGCGGTGAAGGCAAGCTCAACGTCATCAGAGTATTTCGCAGCGAACTCCCGGATTGCCATCTGGCGCAGCAGGGCAGACGTGCGGGCAGCGCGGTAGGCGGTCTCATTGAGTGGGCCGGGATTGGTGTAGATGACCCAGAAACCGCCATCCAGACCGCCTTCATTCATGCGCGGCAGATCGACGTGGGTGCCATCGACCTCGAAGCTGCCGCGTTCGGCGAAATCATAGGTCGCTGAATGAAAGTAAGCGGGCGTGTCCAAGTGGCTGTCAAACACTGTAAGCGATTGATGCAAATCGACAGGCGGGGCGGCCTGTTCAACCTGTGCCTGAGCGATAATCACACTGCCTGTATTTTCAGCTGCGGGGACACAAGCGGCAAGGCCAACAGTCAGTCCAGAGGCGAGCAAGGCACCAAGTAGGTATTTCATAGACGTCAACTCCATCAGTTGAGGCGCACACCACCAGAACCGGCCTTTGGTTGCAAGTCACACTATGCGGCGGGCTGCCAGCTTATTGCATCAGCGCCGACAAGCCGCGCCAGGCGAGCCAGTTCTGCGTCAAGCTTTTCGGCGCGGGCGGCGGTCCATTTGACGCCCGCCTCCGGCCACAGATTGAGGATGTTAAGTTGGCCTTGCTTTCGGTCCGCCTTGACCTCAATCCGGCCAACGAAACGATCGCCCTCCAATATGGGATAGACATAGTAGCCCCAGACACGCTTGGCAGCTGGCACGAACATTTCGACCGTGTAGTCAAAGCCGAACAGGCGCGACAGGCGCGTGCGGTCGCGAATGACCGGATCAAACGGATTGAGGATGCGCAGACGAGACGTTGGTTTCTGCAACTGGCTGAGCCGGATCTCGATACTGCCGGGCGCGAGAGCCGGGCGCCAGAGCTTGTCGGCACCCTCGATCTCTACCTGGACGAGCTGGCGCTGACGAGCAGTCCAGGTCTTCACTTCGCTGAGATCAACAGCGTCCCAGAAGCGCTGGATATCGCCCTCTGTCCCAAAGCCAAGCCGCTCCAGTGCGGCGCTGCAAAGCCAGTCGACCTGATCGCCGTCGCTCGGCACATGGCTGAGATGATGGTCCGGGATGACACGCTCGGTCAGGTCATAGAATTTGGTGAAATTCTCGCGGTGCGAGGTCGAGAGCTCACCGGCATACCACATATAATCGAGCGCCAGCTTGTGCGGCGGGCGTTTCCACATCTCGCGCTTGCCCTCAATCTTGGTGTCAAAGGCCTTGGTACAGAGCGGCCCCTCGGCGCGGATACGGTCCTTGATGGCGTTGCGGCCTTGCGCGTCCAGCATACCGCGATGCCACTCCCAGCCGCGGACTTTCTTTTCCATTCGGCGAAACTGGCGCTGCCACATTGGGTAGACCTGCATCGGGATCACCGAGGCATCATGGGTAAAATGCTCGAACACCGCGCGGTGATCGGCCATGTGCTTGTTCAGCATCGGTTCGCGGTAATTCTGGTTGCGACTCCACAAGATATGATGATGGGCGCGGGCGACGACGCGAATGGTATCAAGCTGGACAAAGCCGAGCTGCGTGATGATCGCGTCAAGATCAAGCTTGCCGGTCGGCGTCTCGGCCAGCCCCTGCGCCGACAGCCAGAGCCGCCGGGCATCGCGGTTGGAGATACGCAAGGGGACGGGCATGGCCATTGTCGCGCGAAGGCTTATGGGCAGCCTGCGCCGTCCGCGTCGGTCTTGCCGCTGACCCAGTCAAACGCATTGTTCAGGATCTGGCGATTGACCGGATGCTGATAGGCAAGGTCGGAATGGCCAAGCGCGGAATAGACACTGCGGCCCTCGCCCGGGCATCCAGCCCAGATTACCGGGTGGTCGATCGGCGCGTCGCCCATCGCCCAGGCCTCGAGCCGAGCGACATCATCGCCCTGCGGGGCAAAGTCTTCCTCATAGATGCCGGCAAGGGGAACGAGACCGTAATCCTGCGGCGTGCCGTCGAAGAAATACCACTCCTCATCATGCTCCCAGACCTGCGGAATACCGGACATCACAGCATGGTCCGGCGCCAGGGTCTCGAGCCGGACGGTGTTGAAGTGCGGGGTGCCCGGATGACCGACAAAAAGCGGTCCGATCAGCTTGTCAGCATACCAGTCCCAGTCCTCATGCGAAAAGTCGCCTGCGCCGTGCAAGCCGATCCAGGCACCGCCCGCCTCCAGCCAATCCTGAAACGCGGTTTCCTGATCCGGGCTGAGCGTATCGCCGGTCATATTGTTGAAGACGACGACCTCGAACCGGGCGAGCGTTTCGGGATTAAACACCGCGCCATTGACCGAGGTATAGATGCCGTAGCCGCGCTCACGGGCCAGCTCAACAAAGAAGAGATCCGCCCCGGCAATCCCTTCATTGTGACGCCATCCTGCGGTCTTGGAAAAGACGAGGATCGCCGGATCCCCCATCCATTCGGTGATTTCAGGGGCGACGATATCGTGCGGCACGGCCAAGTCTTCCTGAGCCACAGACGCCGGACTGGTGCAGCCTGCGAAGGCGAGAATGGCGACCGTTAGAGCTGCGAGGCCGCTTAAGCGACCGGGTTTGGCGTTCATGACGAGTCCTTCTCAACCTGTTTGCGTTTTTCTTTCCATGCCGCGAGACGTTCGGCAATCGCGCTTTCGCGGCCTTCGCCTTTCGGCGTATAGAACTCCGCCCGCGCCATGCCATCCGGGAAATAGTTCTGGCCGGAAAAGCCACCTTCGACATCATGGTCATATTGGTAGCGTTTGCCATAGCCCTGATCCTTCATCAGCGATGTCGGTGCGTTGAGGATGTGCTTGGGCGGCATGAGCGATCCGGTTTCACGCGCAGCAGCCCTGGCGCGCTTCAGGCCAACATAAGACGCGTTGGACTTTGGCGCAGTGGCAAGATGGACGACCGCATGGGCCAGTGGGATCAGGCCCTCCGGCTCGCCGAGACGCTCAAAAGCACGGGCCGCTTCGCCGGCCACCATCATCGCCGTCGGGTCCGCAAGGCCAATATCCTCACTCGCCATAACCACGAGACGGCGGGCCAGGAACCGCGGGTCTTCACCGCCCTCAAGCATGCGTGCAAACCAATAAAGCGCAGCATCAGGATCCGACCCACGCACCGACTTATGTAGCGCCGAGATGATATTGTAGTGCTCCTCGCGGTCCTTGTCGTAAGCTGGCGCGCGCTTTTGCAAGGCGGTTTTCAAATCCTCGACCGATAGCTTATCGCCGTCAGCAGCAAGGGTGAAAACCTGCTCCGCTAGGTTCAACAAGTAGCGACCGTCGCCATCTGACATATCGATCAAAGCGGCGCGGGCGCGGTCCTCCAAAGGCAGTTTCTGTTCCTCCAACGCTTCGGCGCGGGTCAAAAGCATCTCAGCTGCGGCCTCATCCAGACGATTGAGGACGAGCACAGCGCAGCGCGAGAGTAGAGCACCATTCAGCTCAAAGCTCGGATTCTCTGTCGTTGCCCCAACTAATGTGATGACCCCCGACTCAACAAAAGGCAGGAAGCCATCCTGTTGCGCCTTGTTGAAGCGGTGAATTTCATCAACGAAAAGCAGTGTCCCCTGCCCCATATTGCGGCGTTTTTCTGCCGCGTCGAAAACTGCGCGCAGGTCTTTGACGCCAGAAAAGATCGCGCTGATCGCCTCGAAATGGAGATCGGTTTCCTCGGCCAGAAGGCGCGCGATCGTTGTCTTACCGACGCCGGGCGGTCCCCAGAGGATGATCGAGGAGAGGCGGCTGGCGTTTAGCATTCGCGAGAGCGCCCCGTCTGCTCCCAAGAGATGATCCTGGCCAACCACTTCGGATAAATGCGCCGGGCGCAGGCGATCCGCCAGTGGATGTGGAGCCTGCGCCGAAAGGCCAGAAGCAGCAAATAAATCAGTCATCGAGTCAGCCATAGCTTTATCGCCTCGGTTTGGTAAGTTCCCGCTTGGCATGGCGCACTGATCATGTAAAGAACATACACAGAACAACAGGAGTGGGCGATGAGCAAAAAACTAGTCTTCTATACAAATCCGATGTCGCGCGGGCGGATCGCGCGCTGGATGCTGGAAGAGACAGGAGCCGATTACGACACCGAGTATCTGGCCTATGGAGAAGGCATGAAGAGCGATGCCTATCGCGCGATCAATCCAATGGGAAAGGTTCCAGCGATCAAGCATGGTCAGGCGGTTGTTACAGAGTGCGCCGCGATCTGTGCTTATCTTGCGGATGTGTTCCCAGAGGCTGGGCTGGCACCGGCCATCGATCAGCGCGCCGACTATTATCGCTGGCTTTTCTTTGCCGCCGGACCACTGGAATCGGCTGTTCTCAACAAAACTATGGGATGGGAGACCTCGCCAGAGCAAAGCCGTACAGCCGGCTATGGTCAGTTCGAGATCGCCCGCGAAGCCTTGATAAAGGCTGTCAGCGGTCCGGCGTTCATTTGCGGCGAGCAGTTTACCGCTGCTGATGTCTATGTCGGCTCGCAGGTCGGCTGGGGCCTGCAATTTGGCACGATCCCGTCCAGCCCTGAGCTGGAAGCCTATCGCGACCGGGTTTACGCTAGGCCAGCCTTTAACCGCGCGGCCGAGATCGACAATGCCGCCATGGAAGAGTTCGGACACCCGTCGCAGAGCTAGAGCGCAATTGTTCCGCTGATCCTGCGACCATTGCGATCGATTTCGATATCCCAGCGCCCGTCTTCCTGGTTCAAGGCCGCGTCGAGATCATCAAGTGTCTTGATCGGACGGTCACCGATGGAAACGATGAGATCGCCTGGGCGCACGACACGCCAAGCAAACGCGCGGCGCATAATGCGGGTCACAAGCACGCCGCTTTCAAATGGGTCGCGGCCAAGTTCCTCGGCAAGGCGCGGCGAGAGTTCTGCAACCTCGGCACCGGTAAACGGATGGCGCCCTTCGAGTAGAACAAGATCAGCTTCAGTCGCACCCGGCGGCGGTGCCAGGCGGACATTGAAGGTCCGCTCGCGGCCTGCCCGCAAGACGGTCAGGACAGCGCGCTCTCCGGGGGAACGGGTTGCGGCCAGGAATTTCAGTCCGCGCTCGTCAAACACTTCGCGGCCATCGATACGCAGAACAAGATCACCGCGGCGAAGGCCTGATTGATCTGCCGGACCGCCTTCATAGACTTCCGAAACGATCACACCGACAGGCCGGTCAAGCCCTTGCGCCTTGGCGATATCGAAGGACACCGACTGGCCCTTGAGGCCCAGCCATGGCCGCACGATCATGCCTTCATTGACGGCCGCATCGACGACCCGCTTGACCATCTCTGACGGAATAGCAAAGCCGATCCCGTTCGAGCCGCCAGAGCGAGAGAAAATGGCGGTGTTCACGCCAACCAGATCGCCGCGCGTATTGACCAGCGCGCCGCCGGAATTGCCCGGATTGACCGCCGCATCCGTCTGCAGAAAAAAGGCGTAATCGGAGACGCCAACATCGGTCCGCGCAGTGGCCGAAATGATTCCGCTGGTGACGGTCTGGCCAACCCCGAACGGATTACCGATGGCAAGCACGATGTCGCCCACCTCAACCGCGCGCGTATCGGCATATCCGAGCGCAGGAAGAGGGGCACCTTGTGTGTCAATCTTGAGTACAGCAAGGTCGGTGCGCTCATCTGCGAGAATAAGCTCGGCGGGGTATTCGCGCCGGTCGGACAGCACGATGAGAAACTCATCGGCGCCCTCGATCACGTGATTATTGGTCACGATGACGCCGTCTTCCGACAGGATCACACCTGAGCCGAGCGAGTTCTGGACACGCTCATCAATGCCGGGCCCGGTGCTGAAACGCCGACCAAAGAAGTCGCGCATGGTTTCCTGTCGCTGGACAATTTTCTTGGTGTAGACATTGACCACTGCAGGTGAGACATCGCGCACGAGGGGCGCGTAACTAAGCTCTACCTCGGCGCGCGTTTCTGGCACTTTCTTATCGAAAATGGACTGCGCAGTAGCACTATGGGTCAGAAGTGGGCTGGCCAACACCAGAAAAAGTGCCAGCAGTAGGACCACCACCAGCACAAGCAGCTTCGAGACGTGTTTTGTCATGGGTAAGATATGGATCATGATTATGGCCCTATTCCGGCAGATGCATGAACGCAATCAGGCCGAATCTAACATTTCCGACAGGTCCGTTCAGCTATTCAATCATGTCGAGAAGCTGCACCTCAGGAGCAGCGCTCAGACACGGCTGCAATTTCGCCGCGATCGCGGCAGCATGTTCGGTTTTGGTGTGCGCCTTGAAAGCGTCTGAAGAGCTGTACTGCTCCATCATGACATATTCAGTGGTCGACTTTTTGGGCTTATAGAGCTGATAGATGATGCAACCCGGCTCATTGGCTTTGACCACGGCCATATGATCTTTCATGGCCGCCTCAAACTCGCTTGTCTTGTCTTCGCGGACCTGCATTCTTGCAATAACTCCAAGCATTCGCTTCTCCATAATGTCTGCTCCTTCACCACCATAGGCAGCAGGCCGGGCATCGCAATCACTGCCGCAAGGATAGGCCTAGCCCTTGAACGCTGTCACCTCGATCTCGATTTTCATGTCTGGCTCGATCAGTCCGGCAATGACCATAGTTGCAGCCGGGCGGATGTCGCCGAGCGCCTCCTCAAGCATCGGTGCGAGCGCTGGAACAAAGGCGCGGTCCGTCACAGTGTATTGCACGCGGACGATATGGTCGGGCTTGAAGCACGCCTCGTCCAGCACGGAAAAGATCGTCGCAAACGCCATTCGCGCCTGATCAGCCACCGCCTCTGGCAAAGACATGGTCTGATAGTCATATCCGGTAACGCCGGAGATGAAGCACCAGTCGCCCTGAACCACTGCCCGTGAATAGCCCATCGTCGTCTCAAAAGGCGATCCGGTTGAAATCAGTTTGCGCGGCAAGATCGAACTCTATTCTTCGGGTTCTGCAGAGCGGCGATAGATGCCCATAAACCAGACATTCCAGACATCGTTCGCAGCATCATACTGTTCGAAATGCTGGGTCACCGAGCCATCATCATTCGGGGTCCATTCTCCCGTAAATGGAATGGGTTCGCCGCCGCTACGATAGGAAATATCCCCTTTGAGCTTCATCGATCCCGTGTCGGTCAATCCGCCTGAATAGTCGATAATTGCACCGCGGCTGACCCAGATCTGACGCCACTCATCCTTGACCGGGTTGTAGTAATTGTAGCTTTGCCCGGTATTGCCCGAGCTTGACGTCCAGCGCTCGACCAGCAGGCAGCCACCCTCCTCACGCGTGATCGAGTTATGGCCGGCAAAATTGTCCTCTGTGTCGCTGACATCCCAGTCGCCGACCCAGAAATCAAATTGGCTATAACCCTCGGACACGCAAGGCACCGGCGCGGGCGTCGTGGCCGGTGCGGGCGTCGTGGCCGGAGCAGGGTCAGCCTCCGTTTCGAGGGGGGGCGTATTCTGCGCATGGGCGCAGGCAGCGAGCGCGGTAATGGCAAACACAGGTGCAATGGTTCGGATCATGATCAGGCCTCCTCGGATGACACGATCATGGAGGCGAAAATCCAGATGTCAAATCTGCGAGCGGCGCTATTCAGCCGCCACAGCTTGCGGCCTGATCGACAAATTTGTGTACCGGCGGAGATGATAATCGGAATTGCCAAATTCGCTGTCGATCATGGTCAGCCGCTTGAAATAGTGACCAACAGCCAGCTCTTCCGTCATGCCCATGCCGCCATGGATCTGGATCGCGGCCTGACCTACAAACCGGCTGGCTTGTCCAATCCGCGCTTTGGCGGCCGAGACCGCTTGTTGGCGCACCGCTGCATCCTCATCCAGTTTCAGGGTCGCCATATAGGTCATTGAGATGGCCTGCTCATGCTCCATGAACATGTCGACCATACGGTGTTGCAGGACCTGGAACTTGCCGATTGGGGTCCCGAACTGTTTGCGCTGGCGGGAATACTCAACCGTCATCGCATGCGTAACGCCCATGACGCCGATGGCCTCAGCGCAAACCGCAGCTGTTGCCTCATCAACCACGCGCTCGATCAGCGGCAGGCCTTCGCCCTCATCACCAATCAATGCGTCAGCCCCAACTGATACGTTTTCCAGATAGACTTCCGAAGCCCGGCGACCATCAACAGTCGGATAATCGCGGGTTGAAACACCTGCTGCGGATTTGTCGACGATGAAGACAGACACGCCGCTCTTGTCGCGGCGATCACCGCCGGTACGCGCCGTCACGATCAGCTTGTCGGCCCAGGGCGCGGCAATAACAACGGCCTTATGGCCATTCAGAACATAACCGCTGCCATCTTTCCTTGCCGTGGTTTCAAGATCCGCAAGATTGTAGCGCCCGCGAGGTTCGGCATAGGCAAAAGCAAACGTAGAAGTCCCGCCCATGATCGCCTGTAAGTGTTCTTCTTTCTGGGCGTCTGTACCGGCATGTTTGAAAAAGCCGCCTGCGCAGACCACAGTAGAAACAAAAGGCTCAACGACCAGACCCTTGCCGAACTCCTCCATGACAACCATCGTGTCGATCACGCCGCCGCCCAATCCGCCATCCTCCTCGGAGAACGGAGCCATCAACAGGCCTAGCTCGGCAAACTGCGCCCACATTTCAGGATCGCAGCCAGTCTCACTGCCAACCATTTTGGTCCGGGCTTCAAAGTCATATTTTTCACGGATCAACCTCGCGAGGCTGTCGCGGATCATGTTCTGTTCGTCGGTGAAATTGAAATCCATGTCTAATTCCTTCAGTCCCCGGCCGCGATCTTGCGCTGGCCTGTTTAATTCAAAAGTGCGGCGCAGGTGCCCATATCAAGACTATTCAAGTCCGCTGCATCAGCGCGCTCGCGCGGTGCGGTTACCAACAGCAAACTGTCTCTGCTGGCTTCATCCCAATCAATGCGGACGGGCGCTTTCAGGCCATCCGCCACGATAAGTGTCTCGGTCGACTCCTCATAACCAACCTCAACCAGGTGCGCAGGCCAATAGCGCCCCATCAGGAAGTATTGTGTCGGCTCACCTATCGTGAATTCGGCAACCGAACTGTCTTCGATGCGTAGCGTGGCGCCTGTCGCCAAAGGCCACATCTCCATTAGTGATGCCCGCTCTTGCGCTGATGGCATGGCATCCTCGCATCCCATGTAGAGCAGCCCGGAAAACTCAACATAGTAATTTCCAGCACCCAGATCGCCGTCGAATTCCATATTCCTATACAGGATAAAATCTTCGCCGCGATGCAGGACCATATCCTGATATAGCTCCGCCATCCCGCCAGAGTTTGATGACCAATACAGAACTGAGCCATCGCCGATTTCAGGATCGGCGCCCGCCGACAGGTTACTCACAACCAGCATCGCAGCCGCCAGCAGGAGGGCAAGTCTTCGCATACCTATAGGCCCAGAATCATCTTGGTGATGATGTTGCGCTGAATCTCATTCGACCCGCCATAAATCGACGTCTTGCGCATATTGAAATAGGTCGGACTAACGTTGTGGGCATAATCCGGTCCAATCGGGAAGACGTTAGAGCCGTCCTCCGGGAAGCCACGAAAATAGGGATGGCCATACTGGCCGACGGCTTCAAGCGTAAGTTCAGTAATGCGTTGCTGGATCTCGGTGCCTTTGACTTTCAGGATCGAGCTTTCCGGACCCGGGCCCTTGCCGGCCGCTTCACCAGCCAAAGTCCGCAACTCTGTGAACTCCAGGGCGGTAAGATCAATTTCCAACTGTCCGATTTTGCGGGCAAATGCGTCATCGGCAAGCAGAGGTTTGCCATCAAGCAATTCGGTCGAAGCGATATCACGGAGGCGTTCGACCCCGCGCTTGGACTGTGCGACGCCAGCAATGCCTGAGCGCTCATGCGCGAGCAGGAATTTGGCGTAGGTCCAGCCGATATTCTCCTCGCCAACCAGATTTTCGACCGGCACACGCACATCGGTCAACCAGACCTCATTGACCTCGTGGCTGCCATCGATGGTGATGATCGGGCGGACCTCGATACCCGGCGTCTTCATGTCGATCAGAATGAACGAGATACCTTGTTGTGGCTTTTCGGCGGCCGGGTCCGTGCGACAGAGGAAAAAGCCCCAATCGGCAAACTGCGCCAATGTCGTCCAGGTTTTCTGTCCGTTGATGATATAGTGGTCGCCGTCACGAACCGCTGTCGTCTTGAGAGAGGCGAGGTCTGATCCAGCCCCCGGCTCGGAATAACCCTGGCACCACCATTCTTCCCCGGAAAGAATTCCCGGCAGGAAGCGTTTTTTCTGCTCGTCAGAACCAAACGTATAGATGACCGGTCCAACCATCGCGATCCCGAACGGAAGTGGCATGACTGAGCCATTGCGAGCATTTTCCTCAGACCAGATATAGCGCTGCGTCGCTGTCCAGCCTGTCCCGCCATATTCTTTTGGCCAGGCTGCAGCCGACCAACCTTTTTTGCCGAGGACCTTGTGCCAAGCCAGATATTCTTCGCGGTTCAGGTCATCCCGGACCGATCTGCCGACCATCTCTTTGGGATAGTTTTCGGTGATAAAGGCGCGGACTTCGTCTCGAAATGCGACTTCTTCTGGTGAAAACTCTAGATTCATGGCGTCGCTCCCGGTGTTTTCTTGATCTTCTGTATGGAGCAGGAATGTAAATCAAGTTGACGCGGACGTAAACGTCAATTTGTCGCGAGCACGGACTGACCGGGTAAATTTCTCGTCAGATATTTGGAGTCAGCCCTGAAAAGGTGCGCAGGCCGTGTTCAGCAAACCGATCGCAGCGGCCGAGCCCATGCCGCCGCCGGTATTGAACTCCAGCCCAAGGAGCGGCGACAGCCCCATCCGCTCAAGCGCTGCTTCGTGTGCCGGGCGCCGGGTCACATGCGCCGCGCGAACATGCTCAATCGCCAGTGGGTTGATCGCATGGACAACGCCAGCGGCGATTGTCGTCGCAAAACCATCCAGCAGGACCGGTATCCCCTGCTGGCGCGCGGCAATAATCGTCCCGACACAGGCCGCAATCTCGCGCCCGCCAAGGCATCTAAGCGCCTCTAATGGATCCGTCAGATGTCCGCGATGGGTCTTCAGAGCCTGCGCGACCAGGGAAATCCTTTGCGCGCCCATTTCATCCGGGATCTGCGGCCCCGGACGCACCCAATAATCAGGCGTGCCGCCATAAAGAGCGCAAGCCAGAGCTGCGCCTGCCGTCCCGATCCCAGCGCCGATAACGCCGAGGGCGACGATATCTGGATCACCCTCCAGCGCCTCGAAACCATAGGCAATTGTCGCGGCACATTCCTTTTCCGTCATCGCCGCTTCTTCAGCAATATTCGGTGTCGGGCGCTCAATCGCCAACTCGAACACGCGAATATTGGCCTCGACTGATGCGGCGATCGCCGATAGCGGCGCTATGCCTGCGCGCAGAGCATCAACTTTTTCGCGCGTGCTATTATTTGAAGAGAGGCTAACGCCATTATCAGCGAGGCCGTGGGATCCGGCAAATATGGCAAGCGTGGCATTTTTGACCCTTGGCGGGTACTTGCGCTGCCAGCCCGCGAGCCATGCAGCAGCATCGCCAAGCTTGCCGAAATCGCCTTCCCGGCCCATTGTCAGCAGCGTATCATAGACTTGGCGAACAGCCTGATCATCCATGGTCGCCGGCTTGGTCACCAGGTCTCGAACATCGTCAAAAGGTTGCGCGGTTTTCGCCACTATATTCACGCCTAAGTGCCCTATTTATCTCGCTCGAAAGCCATTATTTACCAGACCAAGTCAATGAAAGAATTAGAAATTTGATAAAACAATCGCAATCTATCCCTCGTAGCACGAAATGGCCCCGGACACCTCCCCCATCATGACACTTATTGCCATCCAGTCTCCTTGCATCAAAGTCTGCGCGATCGATGGCGAGACGCAGTATTGTCTGGGTTGTGGCCGGACATTGCCGGAGATTGGTCGATGGAGCCGCATAGACCCGGACGAGCGCCGCGAAATCACTAGTAAACTTCCTGCTCGCCTTGATAAGCTGCGAGCCCTTGGCAAACTGGGGCCAAAGACATGACCGTTAAACAGGTAACCACTGGCCTTATTGCAGCATTGCTGATCAGTGCAGCGATTGCCTTGTTCGTGTCACCAAAGTTCGATGATGCCGAACAGAGCTCCACGCTTAATGCCGCGACGGTTGAAACAGACCAGGTCGCGGTAGATCGCGTCAGCGATGAAATGCGCCGCAATACCGTGCTTAGCCTGCGCAATGACGGGCATTACTGGGCGCGCGCAGTGGTCAACAAAAAAACCACGGTCGAGTTCATGGTCGATACCGGTGCCAGTGTCGTTGCGCTGAGTTATCGCGATGCACAGCGTATGGGCCTGAAGCCGGACGAGCTCGACTATCGCTGGACCATTTCGACGGCGGGCGGTGAGACCAAAGGCGCAAGTGTGCTGATCGACTCAATCCGGATCAATCAGGTCTACATTCGCGACATTGAGGCGATGGTATTGCGCGACGACCTCGAACAATCGCTGCTCGGGATGAGCTTTCTCAGCAAGCTTTACTCTTATGAGTTTCGCGGTGACCGCCTGATCATCCGCCAATAGCGCCAATCAGCATTCGTGTTGCAACAATTGCCAACAAAACGGCAAACATTCGCTTGAGCAGAGTTGCGTCAAGCTTGTGGGCAAGCTTTGCCCCGACCGGTGCCATGATCACTGTGAAGACTGAGATCAACGCAAACGCCGCAAGATTGACATGTCCGAGTGAGAATGGCGGCAGGTCTTCGCGCCCCCAGCCGACATAAATGGCCGTCAGCGCGCTGGGCAGTCCAATCGCTACACCGAAGCCCGCTGCGGTCGCGACGGCCTGATGGATGGGGCGGCCAAACACCGTCATCAAACTAACCCCGAATGTGCCGCCGCCAATGCCCATGACAGCAGACAGGCCACCAATCGATGCCCCAAGCCCAGCGCGACTGCCCCCAGTTGGCAGTGTGTCTGAAAGCCGCCACCCCGGTCGGCCAAAGAACAGCTGCGCGGCAAGCAAATAGGCCATGACGCCAAAAACACCCTTGAGCAGGCGCGCAGACATGTAACCGGTAAGTAGCTGCCCGATAATAGCGCCAACGACGATCCACGGTGCCCAGGACAGAACTACGGCCCAGTCGACAGCCCCCAGCTTATGATGGGCCTGAACGGACCGCGCTGAAGTCAGGATAATTGTCGCCAGAGAGGTCGCGATGGCCACGTGCGCAGCACTGTCAGCATATCCCATGCTTTCAAACAGGATCAGCAGGACCGGAACGATCACGGCGCCGCCGCCAATCCCAAACAGACCTGCGACCAGCCCACTGAACAGGCCGCACGCAACCAAAGCTGCGATCAGTAAACCGTAATCGGCCAGGACGTTTTCCATCTTGGCCGACTATACGGATTGTCCTGATTTGAACAGCGGCCTAACCGAACTGGGCAATGACGTCTTCAATATCGCTGCCCGGACGATCGAGAATCGCGCCGACCTGTGCGCGTTGTTCGATGGCGAGCCAGACGCCCGAGAACTCGAGGTCAACCACCGACCAGCGCCCGCTACGCTCAATGACGCGCCAACGCAGGGTTTGAGGCTCGCCCGCCCCTTCAACACGCGTGGTGACAATCGCATCATGATCATTGCGCTCAACGGTCTTCGTGACATTGACGCGAACCCCGGAAAACAGGCTTGAGTTCTGACTGATCTGACGGCGCATATAGGTTTCCATCGCTACCGCGAAACGATCCTTTTGTGCTTCACTCATACGGGACGCATGACGGCCGAGCGTGAAGTTTGCAATTGCTTTGACGTTTATGCGGCTGATGACAGCATCAGCGATTTGTTCGCCCTGACCTTGCGTCATTTCCTGAACGGTTTCTGCCACGAGTGCCTCAGCAGGCACGGGTTGGTTGGCACCCCCCTGTGCAATAGGTGTCGCCATGATCAGCGATAAAGCAACGAATATTGTCCTATACATATCGTCCATCCTTGCAGCATTTGCGCCATCCGGCGTCGCGAACGGGGATGTAGTGAGCTTCAGACGGCTCCGGTATGGGCGAAGACTTCATAGCGCCTATGCATTTTTCGTATGTCAGGCTGGTTCGCTTACCGCCGCGAGGGCATCATCAATGACCTGCAGGTCGGCGCCGGGCCTAGGCGCCTGTTCACTCAGCACCCGCCGGAAGCTGCGGGCACCCGGTTTGCCGTTGAAAAGCCCCAGCATGTGCCGCGTCATCGCGGAGAGCTTAATGCCCTGATCGAGCTGGGCCTGAATATATGGGCGATAGTTATTGATCGCCTCGATCGGAGAAACCGGGCGGGCGGCCCCAAACAGCTCCCTATCTACATGCCCAAGCAGTGACGGGTCTTGGTATGCGGCGCGCCCGAGCATGACGCCGTCAAACGTGTTCATGTGCCGCGCACAATCTGCAAGCGTTTTGATGCCGCCATTGAGAATAATCGTCAGGTCTGGTCGCTCGTCTTTAAGGTCGGCCACCAGGCCATAATCGAGCGGCGGAATATCCCGGTTCTCCTTTGGGCTGAGCCCACTCAGCCAGGCCTTTCGGGCATGTATTGTGAAGACCTCACAGCCAGCATCGGCGACCACATTCACAAAGTTGAACAGGGTCTCACGCGGTGGGTCTTCATCAATCGCGATCCGGCATTTTACAGTGATCGGAAGGGAGACTGCTTTGCGCATGGCGCCAACACAAGCAGCCACCGTTTCCGGTTGCCGCATCAAGCAGGCTCCAAAGGCACCCGACTGGACTCGGTCCGACGGACAGCCGCAATTGATATTCACCTCATCATAGCCGAACGCTTCCGCGACCCGCGCCGCCTCGGCCATTTTATCTGGTTCATTGCCGCCCAATTGCAGGACAATGGGATGTTCCGCTTCGGAAAAGCCGATGAGGCGTTCACGGTCACCATGGATGACCGCGTCAGCGGTTACCATCTCCGTCCAAAGCAACGCATGCTTTGACAGGGTTCGATGAAACGCTCTGCAATGGCGATCCGTCCAATCCATCATTGGGGCGACTGAGAATTTATAGGAGTGCACTACCGCCCCATGAGGAATTGTTGGTTCGACTGCAGTCTAGGGTTTAGTTCCGGTGTGCGTAAGTTGGTTTGTGACATTTGCGAGCAAAAAACGGTGCACCATTTCGGGTCAATTTTTCAAGTGGGCGGCACAGAAACAGAGCCGCGCTCGACGATATGAAAATCCAACCTCAACGGTAAGCACCGGTCCGGTAGCCAAGAATATCTCGAAAACCTCGTCAATCAAAGTCTAAAATAGAGTCGATCAAACAGCCAATCTCAAAGACCGTCATGAACGACGATGTCGGTTATTTCCTTCACCGTTTCCATGACCGGAAAGGTGGATGTCTGGGCGATGCCAGGCAGTTCCGACAAGACATCGCCAAGCAGCTCGCGATAAGCGCGCATGTTGCGTGTGCGGATCTTCATCAGAAAATCGTATCCGCCCGACATCATATGACAGGATTGAATTTCAGGAACTCTTTGAACAGCCTCGCAGAAGGCGGCCAGATGCATGCGCTTGGTCGATTCAAGTTTTACCTGAACATAGGTGACATAGTCCTGCCTGAGCTGGCTCGCATCCAGCTCAGCCTTATAGCGGCGGATAACCCCAGAACGCTCAAGCCGGCGCAATCTATTAAGGCACGGCGTCTTGCTGAGACCGACTTTCTCAGACAGCTCGCTTATTGATAGCCGACCATCCGCCTGGACCGCTTGCAATATCTTGGCGTCAAAGGCATCCAGTTTGTTTGCCATCAGTTATGGTCCAATTGGTCTACACTCTCGGACCATGAAGTCTGAATGCGCAGCCTTGTCAATTTTTTTAGCTCATATGAGCTATTATAGTGCGGTATACTGGGGTATATAAGCACCCAGATGAGGCTCAGTCGCTATGCCAGATACTGCGATAGATACCACTCCAGGGTTTGCCTCGCTAACGGCAACATATTTGTCTGACGAGGCCGATCTACTTGCCGATCTCATCGCAACCGCAAATCTGACAGGTACCGAACGCGAGACGATAGAGCATGCAGCCACGCGGCTCATTGAACGCATCCGACATCACGATAACCGACCGTCTTTGGTCGACGCATTTCTCAGCGAGTTTCGGCTATCTACCGATGAAGGCGTGATCCTGATGCGGCTTGCTGAATCTCTGATAAGAACGCCCGATCAAGCAACAGCAAATATGCTTGTTCGCGACAAGCTAATGGCAGGCGATTGGGGGGCGCATTTCGGCTCTGGACACCTGCTTGTGAATGCAGGCAGCCTCGGACTCGTCTTCTCCAAAGCCTGGGTTAGAGCAACCGGCGGAACTGGCGCCACTCATCTTCTGGCTCGCCTCGGAGATGCCGTCATGGTGCGCGCTGTTCGCGCTGCCATGGCATTCCTTGGGCGGCATTTTGTGCTGGGAGACACGATTGAAAATGCTGTCCGGCGCGCCCGAACAGAGTCTGATTATGGCGCCACATACTCGTTCGATATGCTGGGCGAGGCAGCGATGACAGCCAAGGACGCAGAGCGCTACTTTGCTGACTATCGTGATGCCCTGGAGGTGCTAGGCCGGGTAAGTGTGGCGAAAGGCCTGCATGACTCACCCAGCCTTTCGGTCAAACTGTCGGCGCTGCATCCGCGATACGACTTCACGACAAAGGAGCGGTGTGTTCCGATGCTCGCCAAAAAGCTGGTTGAGCTTTGTTCATTGGCGAAACGATTCAATCTGGGACTGACGATTGATGCCGAAGAGGCAGATCGCCTTGAGGTATCCCTGCTTGTCTTCGAGCAACTTCTCAGAACTGAAGCTCTTAAAGACTGGGCCGGATTAGGCCTTGCCGTACAAGCCTACCAGAGGCGCGCGCTGGCAGTTAT
>CAYGKE010000007.1:0-82826 GCA_964350465.1 uncultured Hyphomonas sp. | reverse complement strand
ATCAAAGATGAAACTATGGAGCTTGACCGAGATGCCCAATTAGAGAAGCAGGCATAGTTCGCGCGCCCTCTACCCTAGTTGGTCAACGCCCGCTAAACCTTCGTCCAAGACGAAGGAATCACTCGACATGCCCAGTGCGCCGCTCAACCCAGACAGCCACCTCTACCTGATCGATGCGAGCGCCTATATTTTCCGCGCCTATCACGCCCTGCCGCCGCTGACCCGTGCCTCGGATGGTCTGCCGGTTGGCGCAGTATCCGGCTTTTGCAACATGCTGTGGAAGCTTCTGGAGGACCTGAAGGGCGATGACCGCCCGACCCATTTCGCCTGTGTCTTTGACAAGTCCTCCTACACGTTCCGCAATGAGATGTTCCCGGACTACAAGGCCAACCGGTCGGAAACGCCGGAAGACCTGATCCCGCAATTCCCACTGGTGCGCGAGGCTGCGGTCGCCTTCCACACCCACGCGCTGGAGCAGGAAGGCTATGAGGCCGATGACCTGATCGCGACCTATGCCCGTCAGGCCGAAGCGAAAGGCGCACGCGTCACGATTGTCTCGTCGGACAAGGATCTGATGCAGCTGATCACTGACAAGATCCACATGCTCGACACGATGAAGAACAAGGACATCGCGCATGAGCAGGTGATGGAGAAGTTTGGCGTTGGCCCCGATAAAGTCATCGATATTCAGGCGCTTGCCGGTGACAGTGTCGACAATATTCCCGGCGCACCCGGCATTGGCGTCAAGACCGCCGCGCTGCTGATCAATGAGTATGGCGACCTGGATACGCTGCTCGCGCGCGCGGGCGAGATCAAACAGAACAAGCGCCGCGAAACCCTGATCGAACATGCCGAGCAGATCCGCCTGTCGCGTACGTTGGTGACATTGAAGGATGACGTGCCGGTCGAAGTCCCCATGGAAGACCTCGCCGTCGCTGATCCCGATCCGAAAACCTTGCTCGATTTCCTTGAAAGGATGGAGTTTCGCACCATCACCCGGCGCGTCCGCGAAACGTTCGAGCTGGAAGGCGTGCTCGAAGAAGCCATGGAGGACGAGCCGGTCCAGATCGACCGCAGCGCCTATACCTGCATCCGCGACTTTGACGCGCTGGAAGACTGGATCACCCGCGCCACGGCGCAGGGCTATGTCGCCGTTGACACAGAGACCGACGCCCTCGACGCGCATGAAAGCGGCCTGGTCGGCGTCTCGCTCGCGCTGGCCCCCGGTGAGGCCTGCTATATCCCGCTCGCGCATGTCGATCCGGACGGCAATGGCGACGGCGACATGTTTGGCGCCGACCCACCGCGCCAGATCAATATGGACAAGGCGCTGGAAGCGCTGAAGGCCCTGTTCGAGGACCCATCTGTCCTGAAGATTGGCCATAATCTCAAATACGATGTCACCGTGCTGAACCGCTACGGCATCCGCCTCGCTCCAATTGATGACACGATGCTGATCAGTTTCGTCATGCATGCCGGGATGCACAATCATGGCATGGACGAGCTGTCGGAGCGCTATTTCCACCATGTCCCGCTCAGCTTCAAGGATGTCTGCGGCACGGGCAAGAAGCAGATCACGTTCGACCGCGTACCGCTGGATACCGCGACTGAATATGCCGCCGAGGACGCCGATGTGACGCTGCGCCTGTGGCTGGAGGGCAAGCCGCGTCTGCACAAGGCCAAGGTTACCACTGTCTATGAAACGCTGGAGCGCCCGCTGGTTCATGTGCTGTCGGACATGGAGGCCCATGGCATCAAGGTTGACCGCGACCACCTCTCGCGCTTGTCGTCGGATTTCTCACAGAGCATGGCGCGCTATGAGGCCGAAGCCTATGAGCTGGCCGGCCGCGAGTTCAATCTCGGCAGCCCGAAACAGCTCGGTGAAATCCTGTTCGACGAGATGGGCATCGAGGGCGGCAAGAAGACCAAGACCGGCGCCTGGCAGACCGGCGCGGACATTCTTGAGGACTTGGCCGCTGAGGGTCACGCCCTGCCGCGCACCGTGGTCAACTGGCGTACTGTCTCCAAGCTGCGCTCAACCTATACCGAAACGCTGCAACAGCAGATCAGCCCGCGCACCGGCCGCGTCCACACCAATTATGGCATGACTGGCGCGCAGACCGGGCGGCTCTCCTCGAACGATCCGAACCTGCAAAACATCCCGATCCGCACCGAGGAAGGCCGCAAGATCCGCGAAGCCTTTATTGCCGAAAAGGGCAATGTCCTGGTCAGCGCCGACTATTCCCAGATCGAGCTGCGCCTGCTCGCGCATATTGCTGGTATCGACGCGCTGAAAGACGCGTTCAAACAGGGCCTCGACATTCACGCGATGACGGCCAGCGAGATGTTCGACACGCCGATTGAGGGCATGGACCCGATGGTCCGCCGCAAGGCGAAAGCGATCAATTTCGGCATCATTTACGGCATTTCCGCCTTTGGTCTTGCCCGGCAATTGTCGATCCCGCGCGGCGAAGCGTCGGACTATATCAAGGAATATTTCAAAAAATTCCCCGGCATCAAGGCCTATATGGACGAGACGAAAAAATACGCTGGCGAGCATGAGCGCGTCGAGACGATCTTTGGCCGCGTCCTGCACCTGAAAGGCATGAGCGCCAAAGGCCCGCAGCGCGGCTTTGCTGAGCGCCAGGCGATCAACGCGCCGATCCAGGGCAGCGCCGCCGACATCATCAAACGCGCCATGATCCAGATGCCGGAGGCTTTGGAGAAAGCGGGGCTGAAGGCAAAGATGCTGCTGCAAGTGCATGACGAACTGATCTTCGAAACGCCAGAAGATGAAGCCGACAAGCTGATCGAGGTGGTCAAAGCGACAATGGAAAAAGCGCCGCTCCCGACGCTGAGCCTAAGCGTCCCGCTGGTCGTCGAGGCGCAAGCGGGCAACACTTGGGCCGAGGCGCATTAGGGGTGACTCATGAAGATATTCTGGTCATGGCAATCCGACCTTCCTGGAAAGACAAATCGGCACTTCGTACGCGGGGCCCTAGAGACTGCCATAGATCAGCTTAAGCAGCTGCAGGAAATCGATGAACCCTATGAACGAGACGCGGACAATGAGCTACACTTGGATCATGATAGAAAGGGTGTGCCCGGCAGCCCAAACCTTGCCGATACCATCTTTGAAAAAATAGCTCTCTCTCACGTGTTTATCGCGGATGTGACACCCGTTTCCAAAGTCGAGAGGCAGAACGAGAAGGGCAAAAAGTATTTCAAGAAAATTATGAACCCTAATGTAGCGATCGAAGTTGGGTACGCATTGAACGCCATAACAGATGAAAGGGTTTTAATGGTGTTTAACTCACATTTTGGCACTCGCGAGGACTTACCGTTTGACCTGGCACACAAGGCAGGACCAATTTCTTTTAACCTCCCACCGAACGCAAGTAATGCCGACATCAAAACAGCTCTAAAGAGCTTAGTATCTGCCTTAAAAGTCGCGCTGGCCCCATACCTCTCAATGTCACTCAAAGTATCCTCAAGTGACTTCAAAGAGCGAAATTCAGACCCAGAAACAAGACTCTTCTTTAAAACCACGGCAACACTAATGTCTCTGGGGGACGAACGTGATGGCGATAAGATCAACTATCGTTTCCCCACTGATAGGTTCTTCTATTTACGGATGATACCAACGACGCGAGCGCCAATGCCGTTTCGAAAAATTGATTTAGCAAAACGCGCCACCGATTGCATGCTCCCTCCGTTTTGCAGAACACGTGATTGGAGCGCCAGAGCAAATGGCTTTGGAGCGATCGTGCCTAGTCTAGCAAACAACAGAACTGACCTTTTGGATTCACTGACTCAGGTTTTTGATACGGGTGAAATTTGGGGAGCGAACCGAAATCTTTTCGCAGAACCAAAATCCAGACGATTTATTCCCACAGGCGCATTGGATGAAACACTAAAAATTACCCTGAAGGCATATTCGTCTTTTCTGGACGAAAAGCTAGACCTACCTCCTCCGTACACCCTGGAGTTTGGAGCGCGTGGACTTGAGGCTTGTGGCCTCGCCGTAAAAGGTAGCTGGGGTGGAGAATTTTGGGATTTGCTCAACAACGAATTGGCTTGTCGAATTGTACTTCAGTCGAGAAACGATGAAGATTTAGAATCAGCTCGAGAACATTTTCTAGACGAGCTTTATAATCTCACCGGCCATAATAGACCAAAGCAGGGTTAAACAGATTTACGCTTACCAACTTCGCATTCTTTTGACACGATGCTCCGCATCGGTAGGGCGGGGTTTACCCCGCCAATTTTTCCCATAATCTCCGCCGATACCCGCGAAGGCGGGTATCCATGGATCGATCTCTGCCATTCGTCCCGAAAGGTCTTATCGTCCCTGGGTTCCCGCCTGCGCGGGAACTTTCGGATCGGGGAATGATCTGAAAAGCTTCACGCAGCAAATTTTCGATGGCGAGAATCGCAGCGAATACTGGCGGGCTTAGGAGGGCTGCCCCGGACTAGAACCGGCGCATCAGCCAGAGGCGGAGCTCCTCGTCGGCGGCGGCATCGGTCACGCCGAGCAGGACCTGTCCGAGCACAGCCCAGTCATCATTCAGCTTCACCACACCGTAGGGGCCGACCTGATGGTTCTGGTCGTCAAAGTCGCGAATATTGTCCACCGCGCCATAGGCTGAATAGACCTCGAAGCCGAGCGCATTGCCATTCTCAAGGCCGCGCTCGATCTGGCCACGGGTCTGCACGAACAGGCCGTCAGCGGCATTGTCACCGAAATCGATGGAGGAGAGGACAACCGCGCGGGCGCGCCAGTTCTCGGCCAGGGCGAACTGGTTGCTCCAATGGGCGCCGAGCAGGCCGGGGCGATCATCATCGCGCAGGCGGACGTCAAAGCGCACACCGCTCTGCCACGCCTGGTCATTGTCGGTCAGCTGCCAGAACAGTTCGGCCTGGACATAGTCGAAGTCGAAATCACTGTCGGTTGTCTTGCGGGTCTGGCCGATGACGCGCCACATCAGGTCATCATTGAGGGCCTGCTGGTAATGTGCGCGCTGGGCAAAGCCCTCAGTGTCGGGGTTATAGGTTATGCGATACTGCGCCGAGCTGTGGCCGTCATTGACCACCGGGCCGAACACGCCGCCAGTATTCTGCGCCGCAGCCGGCAGACTGAGGCAGGCCGTGGCAAAGGCCCCCAAGGCGAGGCGCGCTGGTAATTTGGACATGGTGAGCTCCCCGGATTGTCATGCTCTCAGCTGCAACACCTAAGGTTTCATCCCGGGTTTCCAAGGGGAGAAATGATCAAGGGCAGGCCTCATTCAGCCTATTTGACCAGAACAACCCAGTCGCGGGCCGGGTCGGGGGTCTCTGCAAGCGTCGACGCATCGCCGCCAGGCTGAAGCTCGCCGCCAGCGAGGGGGTCGAGCCAGGACACAGTGTAGGGCGCGTCGCGCTCGGCAAGGTCCAGCGCGGCACTCGTCCCCGCCGGAATGTAGGCGGCATAGATTCTGCCCGGCTTGGCAAGGCAATAAAGCTCGCCCTCGCATGGGGTCATCTCGGTATAGGGCAAGTGCGTCTCGAAGAAGTCGAGCGCAATCGCCGTCTGCCGCCACAGCGCGTCGCGCGAGCGCCAGTCCTCGGTATCAAGGTCATTGCCTTTCTGGTGGGCGCCGAAATACCACTCGACGCCCGCGCCGCCGCCAAGCAGGGTTGCCCATAGGACATGCTCACGCAGGCTGTCATGCGCCGGATCATCCTCATCAGCCATCGCGCCGATATTCCACAGGCCGATCTCATCCATGCTGATCAGCCAGGGATGGCCTGCCTCATCGGCCATTGTCAGCCATTTGCGCAGTTCGGCATTTACGGTCTCGCGCGTGCCGACCTGGAAGGACAGACCGTCAAGAGCTTCATATCCAAGCAATGGCGGCAGCGTGTGATCCTTGTCAGGTCCGCCCGCATGTGTGTGCAGCAGGATTGGATTATTGTACGGGTCGTTCGCGGTCAGGAAATCCGTCATGGCGATGCGTTGCTGGTGACTTTGGCCTTCTGGCATCCAGTGGACAGGGCCATTTTCTTCGCCAAGGTTCCAGATCAGGGCCGGATGGTGGGCAAAGCGGGCAATCAGCTCATGATAGTAGAGCTGTCTCAGCGGACCGGTATCACCGCCGTCGAGCATCAGTTCGTTCTCGGTTTCCTGGGTGACGAAGTGCAACTGAACGCCCTCAGCCTGCATGTGTGAGAAGACAATTTCCCACTGGTCGAGCTTGCTGACATCGAAGCAGGTAAAGTCGTCAGGGGCGCGGTAGGGCCAGACATCCCGGCCATCGCCGGTAATGTTCATGGTCAGGAAATAGGCCGCATTCATGCCAGTGGAGGAGAGGTAGTTGATCGCACCAACGAGGCCCTTGCCTTTGCCGTCCTGCCAGGTCGGATCGCCAAGACGCCAATCGCCGAGGTGGGGCTCGTAATGGTGTAGGTTGTCACCTGCGTCAGATTCGTTTTCGCGGGCGCCCTCAAGAATGCGATAAGTGCCATCAAAGTCGGCAAAGGCGAGAAGGTTTTCAGGGCTGTTGGCACCGCCTTTCAGCCAGGGCTTGCCTGTTGCGGCAAAGCGAAAGAAGCCGTCTTGCGCGATTGTCGGTCCGGTGGCTCTGAAGTCGCGGCCATCCTTAGCGGACGGTTCGACCAGGAATGATCCATGTGCGTTGGTGAGCGCAATCGCCTCTCCGGCTGCCGGGTCGGTCTCCAGAGCAACCATGTCGCCATGACGAAGGCTGGCTGAATAGCTCCAATCCCCCGTGCGGTCAGGAGCAAACCGGACTTGCCAGATATTACCTGCATCGGCGCTGCTCTCTGCGGCATTGCCATCAGCGGCATAGAAGCCTCGCACCTTGTAGCTGGTTTCAGCATGTTCGAACTCGACCAAGAGACGGTAATCGGTGAACGGGTTGGTTTCAGCTGTTTCGCTGGTCTGAGGTCCCTCAAATGAAAGTGTCACTGTGTGCCATTTTTGGTGCACGGCGCGACGGTTAGATGCGGCAGGAATGGACGGTTCGGAAACCTCTGGCAGTTTGATACGCTCAAGGCTGGTCAGTTCGGGCTGGCCGCCGCGATTACCGCAGCCCGAGGCTGTGTAGAGATAGCCATCGATGATCGCAAAGCCGCTACCGTGGCGCCCGCGCTGCAGGTCTGGCCAGGCCCGCCAGGTATTCGAACGTGTATCAAACGCTTCGACCTCGTCATGGGCTGGCACTTGCGTGCCGCTCTCGCCGCCGCCGATCACGACTTCAGCCCCCCAGGCGATGGCCATATTCCCGGCCCGGTGGGTCGGGATCGCCGTCGCTTCAGCTACCTGCTCCCACTTGCCGGTGCTGAGGTCAAAGATGTTGCCGTAATTCGTCGTCAGTCCAAAACTGTCGCCGGTGCGATAGCGTGAGCGGCGTCCGGCAAAAGCATAAAGCTTGTCATCGACAATCACTGTCTGAAAATGATCGCGGGCATGCGGCGCATCTGGTAGCACCTCCCAAGCACCCGTCGCTGGATCATAGCTGTCGAGCCATGGCTTGAAGCCATCCATATGGCCATTGGTAATCCCGCCGGTGAGGTAGATCTTGCCATCATGGACGACTGCGCCAGCCCCGCCCCGGCGACGGTCTTCGGGAATTTCATGCAGGAACTCGAACGTGTCGGTTTCGGGGTAATAGGCGATCACCTGCTCCAGCGGGATTTCATTCGGCCAGCCGCCCGTCATGGCGCCGATCAGGTAGATCGCATCGCCAACCACAACCGCCTGGAAGTGATGCAATTCAATCGGTGTGGGGGATTTAGCTTCCCACGTATTGGTTGCTGGATCATAGACATCCACCGGGTTTATCCGCCGTCCGCCAATCAGGTAGAGCTTGCCCTTATAGGCCACCAGAGAAGCTTCGTGCCGGGCGGTCGGTTCCCCTTCTGCTGCGACCGTTTCCCATGCCCATTCTTTGGCGGTCTCGCTGGGTGCCATAGCGCAGGATTGCAGCGCGAAGATGACAGTTAAACCGAACACAAATCGCAGCGCTGACAAGATCATTTTGGGCTCCCTTGGTCCATTCGTATATTTATTGTAGACAATCGTCCATATGCCGACAACGTTGTCAACGTGTACCCGTGATCGCGCGCCTTGTCACCTGTCTCGCATCGCCCATGCTTTCAGGATGTGATGCGCAACGGCAAAAGGCGGCGGGCAGTAAATGTCAGGATGATCGCCCGCCAGCACCTGTCGTGCCTCTTCCCGTGTGATCCAACGCGCCGCTTCAAGTTCATCTTGCTCGGTACGGTGGTCCATATTCTCCGCCTGCAGGATAAGGCCGACCATGAGCGATGATGGAAATGGCCAGGGCTGACAGAACAGGTATTCCGCTGTCGCCGGATCAGAGCGGATGCCTGCCTCTTCATACAGCTCACGGGACGCTGCCTGCTCGACAGTTTCCCCCGGCTCAACAAAGCCAGCCAGAGCGGACCAGAATCCGGCTGGCCAGCCTGCTTGTCGACCAAGCAGGCATTGATCATCTCTGACGGCAAGCATGATCGCGACAGGATCCGTGCGCGGGAAGTGCTCCGCCTCACAAGACGGGCAGACCCGCTTCCAACCGGCCTCAGCACTTTCGCTTGGCGCACCGCAGCGCGAACAGAAACGGTGTGTGCGATGCCATTCAAACAGGCTGCGCGCGGTTGAGATCAGATTGGCTTGCAGGGCCGGTATTCTGGCGATCGCCATACGCATGTCCTCGAATGCGCCAAGCCCCTCAATCAGCGATCCCTCAAGTTGGAAACCCGGATCAAGATCAATCGCAAAGATTGGCGCGCCAGCCTTGTCCTTGCCGAGGAAGACGCGGCCGATTTCAGCCTCAAGCCGGGAGACTTCCGGGCCCATCCAGACCAGCTGGCCATCGCGGGCCACGACCGGCAGACCGGACTGCATCATCAGGATAAGGGCATCATCGCGCGCGAACGCGGTTTCCAGCCAGGCCGGATCGGTGCGGTGGTGGGCGGCGCGGTCAACCGGCTCAGCACCGAGCGGAATATCATTTGAAGTGGTCAAGCCTCGTCCCTCAAGGGCAATATCCAAAGCAGATCCGGAACCCATCCGGGTCCGTCACCACGATTTCTGTGCAGCCATAGGGCATTCCTTCAGGGTCTGAATAGAGGGTTTTTCGCCGGTCGAGGTCGGCCATCACCAGATCGAGATTTCGGACCCAGATATAGGCGTCCCATAGTCCGCCAATCAGCTGGTTATTGGGAACACCTGCGTTTCCCTCCGTGGCGGCCTGTTTCAGCATGATCGAGGCATAGGGTGAATCAGCAATTGCAAAACTTGGCGGGTCGCCGTGAATGGTCTCAATCTGGAAGCCCAGCTGGTCGCGGTAGAATTCCACGCTGCGATGTATGTCCGCAACAACAAATACCGCTGCGCCAGAGATCAGATTATGCGGTTTTTGCCCCTCAGACATGCTGCAGACTATCCTGCGCGAACACCTTGTCAAACCGGGTTTGAGTCGCGATATAGCCGATAGGAGGCTGGCGGCGGACGAGCCCATCGCCAACCGGGTCAGGTCGGGAACGAAGCAGCCCTAACGATTTCGGCGCGGGTCGCTGTCCAGTCTCCGCTTTATTCCGCCGCCATTGTCAATTTCCGCAAATACCCCGCTGCAATATTGAAGTGCGCCTGACGCTTGTCTGCATCCATCTTGCGGACCATCGATACCATCATCGCCCAGCGCGGATTGTTTTCCAGCGCGTCAGCATGCTGCCAGATCCAGCGCCAATAGAGACCGTCCCAGACTTCGCACCACTCGCCTTTTGGATGGTTACTCATCTTGCGGATATAGGCCGATCCGGAAAAATAGGGTTTGGTCGTGATCAGGCCGCCATCAGCATTCTGGCTCATCGCATAGGCATTGGTGACCATCACCCAGTCATAACTGTCGACGAACATCTCCATGAACCAGCGATAGACCTCGTCCGGGTCAAACTCGCAGAGGAAAAAGAACCCGCCGAGCACCATCAAGCGCTCGATATGGTGGCAATAGCCGGTTTCGAGGATGCGGTTGATCGTGTCATCAATCGGGGCAATGCCGGTCTCACCGGTCCAGAAACTCTCAGGCATTTTGCGGTTATGCCCCCAGTGATTGGTGGTCCGCATGGTTACGCCAAGATCATCATAGGTGGCGCGCATGAACTCGCGCCAGCCGATCATCTGGCGGATAAAACCTTCCGCAGAATTCAGCGGCACCTGATTGGCTGCGATATGGTCGAGGGTCGCGTCAAGGATCTGGTGCGGCGTCAGCAGGCCAATGTTCAGCATTGGGGTCAGAGCGCTGTGCCAGAGCAGGCTTTCGCCTTCAAGCATGGCATCCTCATAAGGCCCGAACTTTTCGAAGCGCTGTTGCAAAAAGTGCTGCAACCATTGAGCGGCCGCGTCATGCGTCGTCGGCCAGTAAAGATGTTCGAGCGATCCATAATTGTCAGGAAATTGCAGATTGACAGACTGGCGGGTTTCTTCACCGATCTCGTCTGGTTCGATCGACTTGAACTGAGGCACTTCGCCGTGAAGCTCTTTCGGCACTTTCTTGCGATTGTCCTCGTCAAAACTCCATTGCCCACCTTCTGGTGCATCGCCGTCCATCAGGACATTAAGTCGGCGGCGCTGGGCCTTGTAGAACTCCGCCATGAACCAGCGTTTCTGACCCGCGCGCCATTGCTGGTTCTGCGCCCTGGTGTTCAGGAACATCGGCGTGTCGAGTAAGCACAAATCCAGGTCGTGCGCATCGGCATAGAGCTGCAGGCGCTTTTCAAGTATGAAATCAACAGGATCGGCAAGGATCAGTTTGGTGACGCCATCGCCTGCCAGCTGGGAAATCGTGTCCTTGGTGAGCGGCTGACCGGCCTCATAACGCACATGGTCAACCCGCTCGCCTTCTGCCTGCAGGTGCAGCGCATAGTGGGTCATTGCGGCGCGGTGGAGCCAGAGTTTCTGCTTATGGAGCCGTGCCGGATACTGGCGATCGCCAAAGAATAGTGGGTCTTCGATCATCACAACCCGTTCTGGTCGCTCGGCAAGGCCCGGATGTTCAGCAAACAGCTGGTGCGGAAAGATCAGTAAAGCTGTGCTCATGGACGCGACTTAGAGCGCTCGCGGCTTGCCGCCACCCCCGAGTCCCTGCCATAAGCCATAACCATGAGCGAGACGCCTGAATCACTGGATGAAGAAGAGCGCGATGATGCGACCTTTTCAATGTTTGGCGATGCCGAAATGGGTGTCGCCAAGGATGCGTCCTATCAGGTCCTGGCTCGCAAATACCGACCGCGCCTGTTCTCTGACCTGATCGGTCAGGAAGCCATGGTGCGCACGCTGCGTAACGCCTTCTCGACGGGCCGAATCGCCCATGCCTTCATGCTGACCGGTGTGCGCGGGGTTGGTAAAACCACAACAGCGCGGCTTTTGGCGCGGGCGCTGAACTATACCCGCGATGGCGAGGACGGGCCGAGCATAGACCTCGATCCGCCGGGCGAGCATTGTCAGGCAATCATGGAGAGCCGGCACCCGGACATTCTGGAGCTTGATGCGGCGTCGCGAACAGGTGTCGCGGATATGCGCGATCTGCTGGACGGCGTGCGCTATTCGCCGGTCTCGGCGCGCTACAAGGTCTATATCATCGACGAAGTTCATATGCTTTCAACGGCGTCGTTCAATGCGTTGCTCAAGACGCTGGAAGAGCCGCCCGGCCACGTGAAATTCATTTTTGCGACAACCGAGATTCGCAAAGTCCCGATCACGGTTCTGTCGCGTTGCCAGAGATTCGATCTGAAACGCCTCGATAGCGGCACGCTGGCCGAACATCTTGGAAAAATTGCCAAAGCGGAAAATGCCGCCGTCTCCGAGGAAGGCCTGGCTTTGATTGCTCGCGCTGCCGAAGGATCCGTCCGCGACGGTCTGTCAATCCTCGATCAGGCCATCGTGCAGGCGCTGAGCGGCGGCGATGTTGGCGGCGCAGACATCCGCGACATGCTCGGTCTCGGCGATCGACTGCGCCTGCTCGACGCATTCGAATATGCGATGAAGGGTGAGGCACAAAAAGCGGTTGAAGAAGTTGCCGATCAGGTCCGGGCTGGCGCGGATCCCCTGATTATCCTGAAAGACCTGCTCGAAGTTGCTGCTGACATCGCAACGGTGCAGGCTGCTGGCAAAGGCTATACCCTGCCCGGCCCTGCCGATTGGACGACGCGCACACATGCTATCGCGGCCGGTCTGACCCCAGCGCAAGCGCAGCGCAACTGGCAAATCCTGCTGTCGGGCTACCGCGATACGCAGACTGCACCAGAGGCTGACACCGCGCTGCGCATGGTTGTTCTGCGACTGGCTGCGGCTGCCAGCCTGCCATCGCCAGAAGAAGCCGCCCGAATGCTGAACGCAGGAGGGGCCACGGGCAAAGCGGGAAAGCCTGAGACCGTCATGGCGACCCCGCAAATTGCACCCGAGAGCCGACTTGAAAAATTCGAGGACGTTCTGGTCCGGCTCGATGCGCAAAAAGAGATCAGGCTATGGGGCGAGGTCCGTGAGTTCGTCCGCGCTGAGTCTTTTGCGCCTGGCCATCTTGTCTGCGCCCTGAAACAGGGCGCGCCAGCTGACTTGCTGCGCCGCCTTGCTGATTTCCTTGAGGACGAAACAGATCAGGACTGGAATGTGTCGCTGGCGCAATCTGACCAGGAGACCCTGAAAGAGCGCGCCGCCAGACTAAGACAGGAAACACTGGACACGGTGCGCGGACATCCAAGCGTCTCTGCAGCGCTGGCGGCCCTGCCGGGCGCCGACCTGATTGATGTTGAAGACCCACAATCAGACAGTCAGGCCCTTGAAGATCAGGACCTGCCTGACAATGTCATACCGCTCCGCTCAAACAAGGATAGCTGACGCCCATGACCGACTTTTCCAAAATCATGCAGCAGGCACAGGACATGCAGGCCAAGATGCAGGAAGCCCAGGCCAAGGTCGAGGCGACCGAAGCGGAAGGCATTGCCGGGGCTGGCCTCGTTTCAGTCACGCTGAAGGGCAAGGGCGAGCTGGTCAGCCTCAAGATTGACCCGTCCTTGATGAGTGATGATGCTGAAATTATTGAAGACCTGATCAAGGCAGCACACAGTGATGCCCGAAGGCGCCTCGATGAGGCCATGGAAAAGGCGATGAAAGAAGCGGCAGGCGGCCTGACAGGCATGATGCCTGGATTCAAGATGCCGTTCTAAGCGGCCTGACCTCGCCTCTTGCGCTTTTATCCGAGTCTCGCACATTAACGCGCATGAGCAAGACCTCCGCCGGCCCAGAAATCCAGCGCATGATCGACCTGATCGCGCGGCTGCCCGGGCTTGGGCCACGCTCGGCGCGGCGCGCGGCTCTGTTCCTGCTGAAGCGGCAAGACAGCGTCTTGCGGCCGATGGCAGAAGCGATGGCAGATGCAGCCGACAAGATCGAGCAGTGCAAGACGTGCGGAAACTTTGATACGCTTCAGCCCTGCGCCGTGTGTCAGGAAACCGGCCGCGATGACGGCCTTATCTGTGTGGTCGAGGACGTTCCTGACCTGTGGGCGCTGGAACGCGCCGGAGCGTTTCGCGGGCGCTATCATGTTCTGGGCGGCGTGATGTCAGCGCTAGACGGTGTCGGACCGGAAGACCTGACCATCGGTCTTTTGGTCGACCGGGTCAAAGCAGGCAACGTACGCGAGGTCATCCTGGCCCTTAACGCAACCGTCGATGGCCAGACCACCGCGCACTATGTGGCGGAGCGCCTGGAGGGCCTGGGTATTATAGTGTCGCGGCTCGCTCATGGTGTACCCGTTGGCGGCGAACTGGATCATCTTGATGATGGTACACTCGCTACGGCGATGCGTGCGCGCCGGGACATGTGAACCTATTCAGCCACGTTCAGCCGATAGACAGCGCCATCGAGATTTGCCGTCGCAACATAGATTGCCGTTGGTGTCGAGATGACATCGCGATACGGAATTTGCAGATCGGTCAGGATGTCTTCGGTCGCCGTGACCGTTCCGGCCTGATCCATCTCCACGCGCACCAGCTTCTGACCCGCTGGACCATTCATTGCGCCGATCAGCAGGTCGCCGTGCCAGTCCTCAAACCCCGCAGTCTGGACCAGAGCCATGCCGGATGGCGCGATTGAGGGCACCCATTTATGCGCTGGCTGCTCCATGCCAGGGGCTTCGGTCTGATCGGTAATGATCGTGCCGTCATAATTGATGCCGTAAGTGATTTCCGGCCACCCATAATTGTTTTTTGGCTGCACGATGTTGATCTCATCGCCGCCTTTCGGGCCGTGCTCGTGAGCAATCACCAGGTCTCGGGATGTATCGAATATCATGCCCTGCACGTTGCGATGCCCATATGACCAAATCGCAGGATGCCCGCCACCATCGGCAAACGGATTGTCTGATGGCAAGCTGCCATCCGTGTTCACGCGGGCAATCTTGCCATGCAGGGATTCAAGGTTTTGCGCCTCGTCCCGGTAGCTGCCGCCCTCACCCGTGGTGATCAGGAGCGTCCCATCAGGCAGAAAGCCGAGGCGGCTACCATAATGATAGGCAGACTCGCGCGGCTGACCGAGGAAGATCTCCGTGACATTAGACAGGCTGGTTGCGTCCTCAGAAAGCTCTGCCGAAATGACCGCCGTCGCGTTACTGTCGCCCATATCCTTGGAATAGCTGAGATAAAGTCTGCGGTTTGCCGGGAATTCGGTATCCAGCAGGATGCCGAGCAGTCCCCCCTGACCATCGACCAGGATGTCATCTGGCAATCCAGAAATCGGGGCTGCGACCAATGCGCCGTCATCGATCATGCGCAGCCTGCCCTCCCGCTCGGTCACCAAAAGGTCGCCATCAGGCAGTTCAGCCAGGCCCCAGGGGAATTCCAGGCCATCGGCAACAGGGATCAGTTCGTATCCTGTGCTGGAGACAATGATGCCATCGGCATCCGGTTCCGGCGCTGCGGCCTGTCCGCTGCAAGCAGTAAGTGCGGCAATCGCGATCAGGCCGGATGTAAACTTTAGCATGTTCAAACCTCAGTGTTTTGTGACTGGAATAGGAGCCTCATATTGTCGACAATAGGGCAGGTTGTTGAAGGTCGCCAGTGGCACTCAGCAATTGCCGCATCTCATCCCCTAAATTTCTCTCAAAGAAACAGTTTGGACGGTTTTCCAGCGTTCGCATACTTTTCTGCCTTCAATTCCAGCAGGGGCCAAATTTCCACCCCCTGCACCTATACAGGCGTTGAAAACATGCCCCACCAGTAATTGTGATGGGTGACCACATGCAGAATGCATTGACGGGTGGGGGGACAAGCACGCACAGTCGCGTCCAGACAAAGGTATCCGTTATATGGCGAGTAAGTCAGCATTGGTGCTGTTTTCAGGGGGTCAGGACTCAACGGTCTGTCTTGCCTATGCGCTAGAGCGTTTTGATCATGTTGAAACGATCGGCTTCACCTATGGCCAACGCCACGATATCGAAATGCAGTGCCGTCAGACGATACGCGAAAAACTCTGCGCGTGTTTTCCAGACTGGACGCTTAAACTTGGCGAGGATCATGCCTGCGACCTGTCGGCCCTCGGCCAGATCAGCGAAACCAGCCTGACCCGCGAGACGGAGATCAAGGTGTCAGAAAGTGGTTTGCCGGACACATTCGTTCCGGGCCGCAACCTGATGTTCCTGACCATGGCTGGCGCCCTGGCCTGGCGCCGCGGCATTGGCACCCTGGTTGGCGGCATGTGTGAAACCGACTATTCAGGCTATCCGGACTGTCGCCGTGGCACTATGGATGCGCAACAATTGACGCTGGCAAGGGGTATGGACCGGCCATTCGTGATCGACACACCGCTAATGTGGCTCGACAAGTCGGAAACCTGGGACATGGCGAATGATCTTGGCGGGCAAATGCTTGTCGACCTGATCATCGAGGAGACCCATACCTGTTATCTCGGCGACCGCGAACACAAGCATGACTGGGGCTATGGGTGCGGCACTTGTCCGGCTTGCGAGCTGCGCGCAAGTGGCTGGCAGAAATGGCGCAAAACCGTACCAGCCTGATCGCTGCTTTTACTTGCGTTACAGTCTTCCCACTTTTGTTGCGCCCGCAAAGATGGTACCGGCCCACCCGAAGCAATAAAGCCAATAGCTCCAACCCGATGATCCGCTGACATGGCCACCACAACTGATTCCCAAAGCCCCGCGACGCGCGCTGAAACGCAGGCGCTGAGCCCGCAAGGACAGGTTTTCGAGATCACCAAGGCGGTGAGCTTCGAGGCCGCCCACTTCATGGACACGCAGCCGGAAGGCCATCCCTACCGCAATGTTCACGGGCATTCCTTTCGCCTGGAGGTGACAGTGGCTGGCAAGGTCCAGCCAGGCCAGGAATGGGTTGAGGACTTTGCCGACCTGACGGCAGTCCTGCAGGCGACCGCAGAAAAGCTGGATCACCGCTTGCTGAATGAGATTGAAGGCCTTGAAGTACCGACCCTGGAGCGCATTTGCCTCTGGGTCGCGGCAGATCTGAAGCCCAAACTGCCAGGCTTGAAAACGGTCGCAATCGCGCGTCCAAGTCTTGACGAGCGCTGTGTCCTGGTCGTCGCATAGGCGGCGCAGGCGTAGACGCTCGTGTGACCTAATTCAGGTCCTTGTCGTCGATACATTTGCTCGGAACGAAAGCCGGGTGAAGCGGTTCTGCCGGGACACCTTCTTTCTTCAACTCTGCGCGTTCTTCAGGCGTGGTCTCACCCCAGATCGGGCGCTCATCGGTTGCACCATAGTGCATGGCCCTGGCTTCGGTGGCAAAACCATCGCCGACATAGTCGAAATTGTCCGCAACATGCTGGCGCGCCGCCGCGGCGAGCTTGCCGAACACTCTTTGGGGATCAGGACCGTCGCTTTTCTTGGTCCCGCTGACAGAGGGCGACATCACTTGCTTGCTGACACAAGTGCCATCACAGCTTGGGCAAGACACCAACCCGCGCTCGATTTGCGTGTCATAGGCCGAAGATGAAGCAAACCAGGCCTCAAACTCGGCCTCGCAGTCATGACAGATCAATGCATAGCGGATCATACTTGTCCTAACTCGCCAATAATGGGTCCAGTTTCCCAGCCCGTTCCAGCGCCATCATATCATCACAGCCACCAATATGTTGATCGCCGATGAATATTTGCGGATAAGTTCGCCCACCGCCTGAACGTTGCACCATTTCTGCACGCTTGGCCGCATCCATGCCCGCATCGATATGGATGAGATTGACCGTCTTGCTCTTCAGAAGCTTCAGAGCTCGCGAGCAATAGGGGCAGAATTGTCGGGTGTAGATCGTTACATCGACCATGTTTCATCCTTTGTGTATCAACCCGTCTTTATATGGTGACATCTTCGTCCCTGACAACGCGCGCAAGCACCAGGACGTTGACGCGGCGCGCGCCAGCCTGCTGCAAGGCTCGTGTACAGGCCGACAGGGTCGAGCCGGTCGTATAGACATCATCCACGAGGGTGACGACGGCCCCCTGCACCTGTTTGCGGCGTGACCTGCGCACAGCAAACGCACCCGCCACATTGCGCCGACGCTGCCGCCCTGAAAGCCCCCCCTGACTGCGGGTCGGTCGTTTCCGCTTGAGCACATCAACGCAGTGCCTGACGCCGGTCCACGCCGCGATCTCGCGCGCCAGCCAGGCGGACTGATTATACCCGCGCGCGACTAGGCGGCGGTAGTGCAAGGGCACCGGGGTCAGGATATCCGTTTCTTGCAGGATATCCTGACCGGCCAAGGCCAACCAGTTGCCCACGATGGCAAGGCCGTCTCGCCGGGCCGCATGTTTCAAGTCCAGCACGATCTGACGCGAATGGTCATCATAAGCGATCGCGGCGCGCGCAGCCTGCCATCGCGGCGGCTTTGCCGCCCACCGGGCACACAGGCTGGCTTCCCCGAGATCAACCTCCAGTGGCAACGCGCAGCGCCGGCACCCGGCGGCGCTCAAAAAGCGAAGCCGGGCAAAGTCATCGGCTGGGATCGCGCCGTCACCTGAATGGCGCTCGCCAGTGACAAGCGACCGCGGCGGCCAGACAAAACCAATGGCTGAGCGCATTGCAGACTTTGTTGTTCGGCCAAGCCGGTGCATATGGTCTGCCATGACGAAGCCTGCTCCCCCGCGCCTGTTTGACCCCGGCCGTGTTACACATAACCGCGACCGCGCTGCGCCCGGATTTGGCGACTATGCCTTCCTAAAGCAGCGCGAGTCCAGCCATCTCGTCGACCGCCTCGCCGACGTGTCTCGGCCGTTTCCAAGCGCGCTGGACATTGGCAGCCATGGCGGACAGGCAGCTGCCGCTTTACTGAAGCGTGGGCAGGTCAATCACGTTACATCGCTGGAGCCCTCACCGAAATTCTGCGCGCGAGCGGCCATCGACAATGAGACCATTGCGTGCGGGTCGCTTGAGCACCTCAGTTTTGATAAAGCGTCTTTTGATCTCGTCACCAGCGTCCTGTCGCTGCATTGGGTGAATGACCTGCCAGGACTTCTTGTGCAGGCTAAAAATGTCTTGAAGCCAGATGGGCTATTTCTGGCTTGTCTGTTCGGCGGCGGCACGCTGACCGAACTTCGCGCCTGCCTGATTGAGGCTGAAACAGACATTATGGGCGGCGCAAGTCCGCGCATCTCACCGCTACCAGGCCTGCAGGATATGGCGGGCCTGATGCAGCGCGCCAGCTTTGCGCTTCCGGTTGCGGATGTGGACCATATCACTGTGCGCTATGACAATGCCCTGAAACTGATGCAGGACTTGCGCGGCATGGGTGAACAAGCCGCGTTCGCAGTACGTGAGGGAAAGCCAGGCCGGCCGCTGTCGCGGCGTATCGTGCAGCGTGCAGCAGAGCTCTATCGCCAGCGGTTTGCCGACCCGGATGGCCGGATACGCGCCAGCTTCGAGATTATCTGGCTGTCAGGCTGGGCCCCCGCCGCGGGCCAGCCCAAACCGCTTCGGCCTGGCAGCGCTCGCGCCAGCCTCGCCGACGCCGTCAGGGCATCCAAAAAGCGCTAATTTCCGCTTGAGATCACGCGGCGGGCAATGACCATGGCCTGTACTTCGCCTGCCCCCTCAAAGATGTTCAGAATACGCGCATCCTGCAGCACACGGCTAATCGGATATTCCAGCGCGAAACCATTGCCGCCATGGATTTGCAGCGCATTGTCGGCAGCCGCCCAGGCCGCGCGCGCCGCCAGCAGTTTGGCCATGCCAGCTTCCAGATCACATCTCTTGTCCTGGTCCTTCTGGCGCGCGGAGAAATATGTCAGTTGGCGAATGCCGACGAGTTCTGCTGCCATCATCACCAGCTTGTTGGCGACGCGCGGGAACTCGAAGATGGGCTGGCCAAACTGGTTGCGATCAAGCGCATAGCGCAGGCCAAGTTCAAACGCGCACTGGGCAACCCCAATAGCGCGCGCCGCAGTCTGGATACGGGCAGACTCGAAGGTTGCCATCAAGTGTTTAAAGCCCATGCCCTCGGTCTCACCGAGCAGGTTCGCCGCAGGCACATCGAAGCCGTCAAAGCCGATCTCGTATTCCTTCATGCCGCGATAACCGAGCACCTCGATCTCGCCGCCTGTCATGCCCTCTGCCGGGAATGGATTGGCATCATCGCCGCGCGGCTTCTCGCACAGGAACATGGACAGGCCGGAAAAGTTCTTCGTTGCCGGGTCAGTGCGGGCCAACAGCGTCATCAGATCGGCGCGGACCGGATGCGTGATCCAGGTCTTGTTGCCGGTGATCGAATACGTGTCGCCGTCCCTGACCGCGCGCGTGCGCAATGCGCCAAGATCAGAACCGGTATTCGGCTCGGTAAACACCGCTGTGGGCAGGATTTCGCCGGACGCAATGGCCGGCAGGTATTTTTGCTTTTGCGCCTCTGTCCCGCCGATCAAGATCAATTCGGCGGCGATCTCCGAGCGCGTCCCGAGCGAGCCGGTGCCGATATAGCCGCGCGATAGCTCTTCTGAGACCACGCACATCGCCGTCTTGCCCATGCCAAGGCCGCCAAAGTCTTCCGGGATGGTCAGGCCAAAGACGCCTAGCTCTGCCATTTCCTCGACCACATCCATCGGAATGTATTCATTCTTAAGATGCCAATCGTGCGCATGCGGCACAATTCGGTCATCGGCGTAGCGGCGGAACTGATCACGCACCATGCCAAGTGTTTCATCGAGGCCGGTTTCCTCAACCGTTGCCCGGCCAAGGGCGTCTGGCAGGTGTCTGGCCGCAGCGGCCATGACCTCGGAAGTCTTGCCGTCTTTTTCAAAGTGCTCGATCGCTGGCGCGCGCAACGGATCAAGCTCCAGTGCAGAGAGGCCAAAGTCCGCCGGGCGGACAATCTCACCCTGGTTCATTGGGATGCCGCCCTTCAACTGAGCACAATATTCGGCAAACAGGATTTGTGAGAGCAGCGCCTCGATCTCACCAAGCTGGCCTTGAACCTCCAGCCGCGCGGCCCAATTGGCGGTCTCGCGCAGCGTCTCGACATAGGTCACCACCCAGGCAAAGCCGTGCGCCTTGTGCTGCTCGGCTGCAAAGGCCTGGCGGTCCGGCTTGCCCATTGGCGCCAGCGTCTGCGACAGTTTGCGACTGATCCCGTCGCGATAGACATCGAGTGCGGCAACGACATCCGCCATGGCCGTGGTCAGACCGCTCATGATCACTTCAGGCTTGGTTTCCGCAACAGCGCTCATGGCCATCTCCCTGTGTCTTTAGCAGGAAACTAGAGTGCAGGGGCACGGGAGTCACGGAAAAATGCTGCGGCGCAGCACGTGACGTTGCGGGAGGTGCGACTAGTCGCCGTCCATGCGCAGGGCAGCAACGAAGGCCTCCTGCGGGATTTCCACCTTGCCGAACTGGCGCATGCGCTGCTTACCGGCTTTCTGTTTCTCCAGCAGCTTCTTCTTGCGCGTCGCATCGCCGCCATAGCATTTCGCGGTGACATCCTTGCGCAGGGCCGAGATGGTTTCGCGGGCAATGATGCGGCCACCAATCGCCGCCTGAACCGGAATCTTGAACATCTGGCGCGGGATCAGGTCTTTCAAGCGCTCACACATTTGTCGCCCGCGACTTTCGGCGCGTGCCCGGTGCACCAGCATGGCCAGCGCGTCGACAGGCTCATCATTGACGAGAATATTCATCTTCACGAGGTCTTCTGCGCGGTGTTCAACGATCTCATAGTCGAAGCTCGCATAGCCGCGCGAGATCGATTTCAGGCGGTCATAGAAGTCAAATACGACCTCGTTGAGCGGCAGTTCGTACTGTACCATGGCGCGGCCACCAACATAGGACAGCTCGGTCTGGATGCCGCGGCGGTCCTGACAAAGTTTCAGGATCGCGCCGAGATATTCGTCCGGTGTATAGATGGTCGCCTTGATCCAGGGTTCGCGGACCTCGGCAATCTTGACCACATCCGGCATATCTGCCGGGTTATGCAATTCGATCTCGCTGCCATCGGTCATGGTCATTTCGTAGACCACGCTCGGCGCCGTTGCGATCAGGTCCAGGTCGAACTCGCGGCTGAGGCGTTCCTGAATAATCTCAAGGTGGAGAAGCCCGAGAAAGCCGCAGCGAAAGCCCATGCCGAGTGCGGCGCTGGTTTCCATCTCCCAGGTGAAGGACGCATCATTCAGACGCAGCTTGCTCATCGCCGCGCGCAAGTCGTCGAAGTCGCCAGCATCCATCGGGAAGAGGCCGCAGAAGACGACCGGCTGCACTTCCTTATAGCCGGGCAGGGCTTGGGTTGTGCCGCCTTTTTCGGTGGTGATCGTGTCGCCGATGGCGCAATCGGCCACTTCCTTGATCGAGGCGACAAAGAAACCAACCTCACCGGGGCCAAGCTCATCGGTATTGGTTGGCTTGGGGCGGAAGGTGCCGACTTTGTCCAGCTCATAGGTCGCCCCGGTCTTCATCATCCGGATTTTCTGTTTCTTCCTCATCACACCGTCAAAGACGCGCACGATGACAACGACGCCGAGATATGGATCATAATATGCGTCCACGAGTGAGGCCTTGAGCGGCTTGTCCACCTCACCTTCCGGCGGCGCGGGCAGGCGCGTCACGATCGCCTCCAGCACATCCTCGATGCCAAGCCCGGTCTTGGCTGAAATCTCCACCGCATCAGACGCATCGAGGCCAATCAACTCTTCGATCTGCTCCTTCACCGCGGCGACATCTGCGGCAGGCAAGTCGATCTTGTTGAGTACAGGCACAATCTCGTGGTCCTGGTCGAGCGCCTGATAGACATTGGCCAGCGTCTGCGCCTCCACGCCCTGGCTGGCATCGACGACCAGAAGTGAGCCCTCACAAGCCGCCAGACAGCGCGACACCTCATACGAGAAGTCAACATGACCCGGTGTGTCCATCAGGTTCAGGGCATAGGTCTCGCCATCTTTCGCGACATAGTCGAGCCGCACCGTCTGCGCCTTGATCGTGATCCCGCGCTCTTTCTCGATATCCATCGAGTCGAGCACCTGCTCGGACATTTCTCGCTCGGTCAGTGTGCCGGTCTGCTGGATCAGGCGGTCAGCCAGCGTCGACTTGCCATGGTCGATATGGGCAACGATGGAGAAATTACGTATTTTGTCGCGTGGTGTCATGCAGCAGCATATAGCGATAGCCGCAGCGCCCGCCTAGCGCCTTTGTGTGCGGCGCAGTATACCGGAGCCAAGATGCCTGATACGACACCGCTCATCGACACAACCGCACAAAAAACGCCGGGCCTCACGCCAGAGGGCTGGCTCCTGGATAGCTGGTATCTCGCGGCGGTCTCAGCCGACCTGAAACCCGGCCAGCAATCGCGCCGGATGATCCTAGGTCAGCCTGTTGTGGTTGGTCGTACTAAGGCTGGCGAAGCCTTTGCTCTGCGCGATATCTGCCCGCATCGCCTTGTGCCGCTCAGCGCTGGCCAGCAAGTCGAGACCGATGGTGAGGCCACATTGCAATGCCCCTATCATGGCTGGCGGTTTGGCACTGACGGGGTCTGCAAACATATGCCGAGCCTGACCGATGACAGCCCGTATGATCCTTCCAAGGTCAAGGTTCGGCGCTATCCCGTCCATGAAGCCAACGGTGCTGTCTATGTCTTTGTCGCTGACAATCCGCGCTTTGACGGCGTGCCTGACGTACCGGTGCCGGATTTTGGCCCTTTAGGCGACAAGCCGAAATTCGTTATCGAGGATGTCTTCAACGCGCATATGGATGATGCGGTAGTTGGCTTGATGGACCCGGCGCACGTGCCGTTTGTGCATAATCAATGGTGGTGGCGCCCGCCTTCGGTCGGCCTGAAGCTGAAAGAGAAGCCTTTTATTCCAGCAGATCGCGGCTGGGCGATTGATCGGCACAAGCCCAGCTCAAATTCCAAACTCTACAAGTGGGTGTTTGGCGACGAGGTTGAAACCGAAATCCGCTTCCAGCTTCCGGGCTTTCGCTGGGAGATCATTTCAAATGACAAGGCGCGGCTTTTAACGCTGACCTGTCTGACGCCGGAAGCCCCGAAGAAGACCCGTATCACGCAATTCACATGGTGGACCGGGGCGCCGCTGCTGCACCTCGCCATTCCGATTGCCAAACCGATGGCGCGCAAATTCCTGGCCCAGGACGGCGAGATGGTCGATCTTCAAAATATGGGTATGGCTCACCAGAAGGCGATGATGTGGATCGACGATATCGATGTGCAGGCCAAATGGTATCAGATGCTCAAGAAAGAATGGGCAGCCAGCCGCAGCGAAGACCGCGCCTTTGAAAACAAGATCAAGCCGGTGACACTGCGCTGGCGGAGTTAAGGCTCGGTTCGGGCACGGACTTACAAATGCACGAATTGCCGCTTTTACTGCGTTTCCAAATTCTCACGAAAGAACGGAAACAGGTCTGTGTCGACACGCCCACCCGTTACAAAGTCGCGATCACCCCAGCCGCCATTGTATTCTTCTGCCTCATGCTCGATGCCGTATTGGCGCAGTTTTCGGGTGTAATGCTCATTTGACACGACGTGATCCTGATTGGGGTCATGTCGACCCCAGTCAAACTTCAAACCCTTCAAACTCATGAGCGCCGTGGCATATTGCGGGATCTCAGCCTCAAGATAGAAACGGCTTTCGAAAACGGCATAGACCTCTGGGTTGGTGACAAAAGAATCGCCCACTTTTTCGACATAAGGTTTGAAGTAAAGCGGCGGGTTTGTCGGATCAGGCAGATGCGCTTGATACATGGCGGTAAAAATGCCAGCGACCCAGTCTCCCTCAAAATCGTCCATTGATGTCGCATCAAACAGGACCTGCCAATTTGGCAGCGTCCGTCGCACATGCCCAAGCCCCGTCGCGACAGGGTGCAGAGCGTAGACGGACCCGAAAACATCAGGATGGCGCGAGGCGATCCGAATGGCGCCATAACCCCCGATATGCTGACCAAAAATACCGCGCGAGTTGCGGCTCGCAAGCGTTCGGTATTTTCCATCAATTGCCGGGACCAGTTCTTCGACAATGAATGTGACCCAGTTTCCGGTAACAGGAGAGTTAGTATAGAATGACCCTGCAGGCTTTGTCGAATAGTCCGAGACAACAACGATCACTGGCGGCAAGCGTCCCTCGCTTATGGCGAGGTCCAGAAAACCATCAAGATCATAATGGTCGAACAAGGCATCCTCACGCTCAAAAAAACCGTGCAGAGCATAGAGGACCGGATAGAGTTGATCAGAGGTATCATAACCTTCTGGCAAGTAGACCTGCACAGGCCGTTCAGAACTGACCCCGATCAGGTTGCCTTCAAAATTTTGAGACTTGAGAGACCAAGTCTCAATGCGGCTTTGGCCTGACGCTGTAAAGGCGAGCATCGACGCAAGCAAAAAGATGGGTAATAGTCTCAAGCAGATCATGTCGGCACACTGTCGGTTGTGGAACAAACTTATTTTATATACAATGTATATAAAATAGAAAATGTAAGATGGTCAATCCCAAAAAAACCCTCGGTGAATTTGAAATTACGGTGCTGGCAGCGGTGCTGCACCTCGGCACTGATGCCTATGGCGCAAGTATCATCGCCGAAATTCAGTCCCGAACCGGCCGTGATGTGTCCCTGGGTGCCCTGCATGCAACACTTTCGAGACTTGAAACAAAGGGCCTTCTACAATCCCGTTTTGGTGACGCGACCCCCATACGAGGCGGACGCGCGAAGAAATTTGTCCGCCTGACCGAGGCAGGTTTTTCCAACTTCGAGTCCTCGATGCAGGATCTTCAAAACATGTTGCAAGGCCTACCCTCTCGGGCTGGTGCGGTTCTGGCATGAGTCCCGGCAGACCATATTTTGACACAGCGGCAATGTGGATCGTGTCAAGGGCCGCACCCACTCATTTGCGTGACGCCCTCCTGGGCGACATTTTGGAATACGCAGCGGCGAGCCAAAAACGCGTCTGGCACATCGCCTTGTCGGGCCTGCCTCACATACTGCTTCATCGTGGAGAATGCAGCGCCAAAGACTTGCGACTGAGCGATGCATTCTTCCTCTCCGCTTTCGCGCTTTTCATAGTGTATTGGGAGTATTTTATCGCCAGGGAATGGGCATGGCCTTTTGCCAAGTCGATACTTTCGGTCAGTGTCTTTTCTGCAGCGCAGACCTGTATGTTGACCTACCTCCTGCTCTACTTCGTCCTTGCCTATTTGTTTAGCAAAGTCCTGAGCCAATTTGGGCACAGGAAAGTTATTTCCCTGCCGTCAAAAGGGCTTGCGAGACTACTGGTACTGCTTCCCGCTATCTATTTCCTGCTGATGCCGACCACGATCGATGGATCAGTTTTCAGACTTTTGCAGATCGTTGCGGTAATTGCCGGCTTTCTATGCGCCTCTGTGTCCATAAGCGGCACATCTATGTCCCTGTACGAGCAATTGAAGCGAAACTGAACCTAACGCGTCGCGACCGGTGCATCACCAGAATAGTCATAGAAGCCGCGGCCAACCTTGCGGCCGAGCCAACCTGCCTCAACATATTTCACCAGCAGTGGGCATGGGCGGTACTTGGTGTCGGCGAGGCCGTCATGCAGGACCTGCATAATCGAGAGGCAGGTATCAAGGCCGATAAAGTCAGCCAGGGTTAGCGGCCCCATCGGATGGTTTGCGCCAAGATGCATCGCCGTATCAATGCTTTCTACGGTGCCAACGCCTTCATACAGCGCATAGACCGCCTCATTGATCATCGGGATGAGGATGCGGTTGACGATGAAGGCGGGATAATCCTCGGCATTGGTTGTGGTCTTGCCGAGCCGCCCGGCGAGCGCGGTCGCCATCTCATAGGTATCCTGATCTGTCGCCAGACCGCGGATGACCTCAACCAGTTGCATCAGCGGCACCGGATTCATGAAATGCAGGCCGATAAACTTTTCAGGCCGATCTGTCGTCGAAGCGAGGCGCGTCACCGAGATCGATGATGTGTTGGTGGCAAGATAGGCAGACGCTGGAACGTTCTTGCAGAGGTCTGCGAAGATCTTTTCCTTGACCTCGCGGTTCTCGGTGGCGGCCTCAATGGCAAGATCAACCGCCTCAAAGCTCGCCAGTTCGGTGGAGGTTTTGATCCGCTTTTGCGCGCTGGCCATATCCTGAACGGAAATCAGGTCGCGTGAGACCTGGCGGGTCAGGTTTTTCTCAATCGTCGAGAGACCCTTATCGATGGCATCCTGGGAAATATCGGACAGGACAACATCATAGCCGGCAAAGGCGCAGACATGTGCGATGCCATTACCCATCTGGCCGGCCCCAACCACGCCAATTGTCTTAATCTCGGTCAACCTGCTCTCCTGCCAGACGGCCTGAATTGATAACGCATACCTTTTGCTTGTGCGGTGCAGCAAAGCAAGCCTGTTCTGTTACTCATTCTACATCTTAGACACGTGTGTTGCTTGCCCGCAATAGGCCCAAAGACTGGCAGGAGGGGCCTCAGCTGGCCTTGGCAGATGAGGTCGCAGCCGCGCGAATTGTGTTCAGCAATGACTTGCGCAGGGCTGGATCAGAAATCTTCTGAAACGCCGTGACCAGTTCCATCGCCTCATTGTCAAGGGTTGGCAGGATCGGGGGGTGCTCATCCTCCTGCACGGCCAGTGTTGGAGAGCCAAGCATCTCGGCAACGCCCTCATAAAAATAGGTAATCGGCACGGTCAGCACACTTGCCATTTCAAAAAGACGCCCTGCCGAAACGCGGTTGACGCCTTTTTCGTATTTCTGAACCTGTTGAAATGTCAGTCCAAGCTGCTCACCAAGCTGTTCCTGGGTCAGTCGCAATTCGCGGCGACGCCAACGCAATCGTTGACCGACAATGCGGTCAATACCGCTCGGAACCTTGTTCTCTGACATTTTCTATCTCGTTAGTTTTCATCGGTCTTAGCGCCGCCACGTGAAGAAAGCCAGTACTGCCAGCAGGATCATGGTCAACCAGTAAAGCGTCTCGCCAAATCGGTGGTAGACGGTTCGGGCGGCGGGTTCAGGTAATGCAGCGCGCACAACTGAGGACTGCCAGCCTTCGGGATCGCCTGCAAATGTTTCGCCTGCAGCAACCTGGCGACCATAGGCGTCAACAACGCCTGTAGCACCGCGCGATGCGACACGTACCAGGGGCATACCGGATTCGATGCTGCGATAGCGGTTCTGGGCATAGTGCTGTGTCGGACCCATATCTGGCAGGCGATTGAGCGACCCGATCAGCGCGCCGAGCAGCGGCACACCCGCGCCCGGAAGATCAAAGCCACCGAACCAGGCATCATTCGAGATGATCAGGATCCACTCTGCCTGTTCGGCTGGCTGGCGCGCCTTGCGGACCATTTCCGGATACAGGCCCTCATAGCAAATCAGCGGAACGAGCGGCGGCAGCCCGGGCGGGTAAAGCACCGTTGCCTCGCCACCTGGCGTGAAACCGGCGCGCGCCATACGTTGCAGCGACGACGGCAGAATACCGGATATTGACTGTCCAAACGGGATGATGCGCGAGGCTGGCAATTCGCCGAAAGGGACCAGGCGGTGCTTGTCGTACAGGGCAACCAGTTCGGCCCGGCCATTGTCAGCGGTAAAGACTTGCAGACTGTTGTGAAATATCGGCGCATCCAAGCCACTGGCCTGGCGGGCCGAGCCTGCAATCAGGGTCCGTGGTCCAAGATAGGCCGAGATGATGTCCAGCGCCTCATTGCTTTGCAGCAGATAGACAGGCAGCGCGCCCTCCGGCCAGATCACGATATCACCTGACTCGCTCGGCACGTCGCGAAGCATGGAAGCATAGCGCACCAGTACATCTGCGCCGCCGCCATCAAACTTCACATCCTGTGGCACGCCGACATCCATCAGCACGACCGTTCGCTCGCTCATCACGGCAGGTTGCGCCAGCCGCTGCGATCCCCAGGCAAAGCTGAATCCGAGCAGCGCCACCGCCATCATGGCGGGGACAGCGCGTCCCAGGACGGCATTATCATCGCGCGTGTCGACCAGGGCCGCAGGTGCAGCGGCAACCAAAAGAGTGACCATGGTCAGCCAGTAGACACCGCCGACAGAGGCCACTTGTGAAAGGGCGCTGCCGGGAATCCAGGTGGTGCCAAGCGCGTTCCAGGGCAGGCCGCCAAACAGGGTGCCACGGACCAGTTCAGCGCCGCCCATAAACAGCGCAAAAATGAAGATGCGTGACGGTGAGGCTGACCAGAACGCGCCCGCAAGCGCGCAGGCAACGCCCCAGATCAACGCCATGCCGCCCGGCAGAGCGAGCAGAGGCATCCACAGGAAAACAGCATGTTGACCCGGATCAACAAGAAAGGCCGATGTCGTCCAATGTAGACTGATCAGGAAGAAGCCGAACCCAAATGCCCACCCTCGGGCGAACACGGCGCGGCCCCAGCGGGTTTGGCCGCGCGCACCATCAATCATCCAGACAAGCCCGACGAGCGAGATCACCAGAGCAATGGAAAGATGGAATGGCGCAAAGGCCAGCGAACTGATCGCGCCCAGCAGCATGGCAAAGATCAGGGCTGACCAGCCCTGCAGGCGCGCGACGGTTTCATGAATGCCGGTGAAGGCCGAAAGGCCATGACTGGCCGTTTCCTGATTCATGCCTTGGTCTCCGTCGCAGTCTGGCGGACAATCAGTCGGTGTACCCGGCGTGCGTCAGCATCCAGCACTTCAATCTCTGTGCCGCCTGGATGTGGCAGAATTTCGCCGCGCAGCGGAACATGGCCCGCAAGGGCAAAGGCAACACCGCCAAGCGTGTCGATTTCATGGTCTTTGATATCGAGATCAAGTTCGGTCTCAGCCTTGAAATCATCAACCGCCATACGCGCGTCGACCTCCCAGGCGAGGCGACCGCGGCGCACCAGCATGGCGACGTTTTCGTCGTGCTCATCCTCGATATCGCCGACGATTTCCTCAACCAGATCCTCGAGACTGACCAGGCCGTCAGTGCCGCCATATTCATCAACAACCAGCGCCAAATGTATTCGGGTGGCCTGCATCTTCACCAGAAGATCGGTCACCCGCATACTTTCGGGAACAAACAGAATATCCCGGCGCAAGCGGTCGAGCGGCAGGTCGTCAGCATCCGGACCGTGTCCATTGGCCCGCGCAAGTTCTCCCACGACATCCTTGATGTGCACCATGCCAACCGGATCATCCAGTGTTTCACGGTAGACAGGCAGTCTTGAATGCGCCGAATCTGCAAATGCCTGAACCAGGTCTGGCAGGTTGATGCCAAGTTCCACGCCGATGACTTCCGCGCGGGGGATCATGACATCCTCAACGCGGGCATTCTCGAACTCGGACAGACGCAGGCGCATTTCCCGCTGCTCGGGTGTCGCGGGCGGCTCAACATAGTCAGGCGCATTGCCATTGCGCGGTCGCTTGAACAGGCCAAGCAGGCCGGTTCGTGCCGGGTCGTCGTCGCTATCGTTAGAATCGGTCATTGATCTAAGTGGTCTCAATACTTGTATGGATCAGGCCAGCCCAGGGACGCAAGCGCGCGTATCTCCAAAGCTTCCATTTCCGTTGCCTGTGTCTCATCCATATGATCGTGGCCAAGAAGGTGAAGGTAGCCATGAATGAATAGATGCGAAAGGTGCTGATCCAGCGGAATCTGTTTTTCTGCAGCATCTGTTGCACAGACCCCATACGCCAAGGCTATATCGCCCAGAAACGGTCGATCCTGCTCATCTGCCGGAAAGGACAGGATATCGGTTGGCTTATCCTTACCGCGCCATTTCAAATTCAGCGCTCTGATCGCTGCATCATCGGTTAGCATCAGGCTAACCCCGCCGCTCTGCGCTGCCGCCTTCGCCGCCGCCCCAAACGCAGCCGCTGCAACACTTTCAAGGTTCGGACAGGCTGTTCGCCAGGCCTCGTCCTCGACCAGAATATCCAAGTCTACGTTCACTCAGCGCGCTCCGCATCGCGGTCATACGCATCAATGATTCGCGACACCAAGGCATGGCGCCGGACATCTGCGGACGTGAAGGCGACAGCGCCGACACCCTTGACGCCGTCCAGTATCTTGAGCGCATGAGCGAGGCCTGACGGCTGCTTTGGCGGCAGGTCAACCTGGCCCGGGTCACCGGTCACGACCATGCGGCTATCGCGGCCAAGGCGGGTCAGCACCATTTTCATCTGGGCCACAGTGGCATTCTGGGCTTCATCCATGATCACGAAGGCGCTTTTCAAGGTTCGCCCGCGCATGAAGGCGAGCGGGGCCACTTCAATCACCTGCTTGTCGCGCAGACGCTGGGCCTGATCAGCGCCAAGTGTTTCGTTCAGTGCATCCCAGATCGGCCGCAGATAAGGTTCAACTTTTTCTTCAAGATCGCCGGGCAAGAAGCCCAGATTCTCGCCCGCCTCAACTGCTGGGCGCGTGATGATCAGGCGCTGCGCGGTCTTGTTCTTGATCGCTGCTGCGCCGGCGGCCACGGCCAGAAAGGTCTTGCCGGTTCCGGCCGGCCCGGTCCCGAAGATCAGGTCACTCCCCTCACCGGTCAGCAGGCTCAGATAGTGCGCTTGCGCATTTGTTTGTGGCTTGATCGGTACTTTCAGGCCGGTCAGCGTGCCATAGGCCTGTGCTGGCGCGCGGGCCTGTTCAATCGCGCCTTCCATTGCCGCAGCGCTGGCCTCCGGATTATCGATCAGGATCGCCTCGAAGGCGGCGAGCGCAATTTCAGCAAGGGACTCAGCCTCGGCTGTGCCTTTTAGCCGAACGCCGCCGCCCTGGCTGTCGGCTTTCAGGTTGCCATCGGACAGCGCCTCTTCCAGCAGGACGAGATTGGTATGGTTGGGACCACAGATAAGTGGAAGAAGCGCCGGATCGCCTGGCACATAGAGCCGTGTCAAACCATCACCTCTTCGGCGCCAACCAGCGCACCACTGATCGAGTTCTGTGTCGCATGGTTGATCTTAAGGTCAACGATCTGGCCGTTCAGGCTTTCATCACCGTCAAAATAGACCGATTGCAGCCATGGCGAGCGGCCCGCCATCTGGCCAGGCATCCGGCCCTTGCCGGTGACCAGCACCGGCACGGTCTCGCCAATCTTCGACATGTTGAAGGCGGTCTGTTGTTCCCACAGCAAAGCCTGCAGGCGATGCAGGCGCTCGGTTTTTACTTCTTCCGGCACTTGGCCAAACATCTCTGCTGCCGGCGTACCCGGGCGCTCTGAATATTTGAACGAATAGGCGATGCAGAAACCAACCTCGCGGACAAGCTCCATTGTGTCTTCGAAATCTCGATCAGACTCGCCGGGAAAGCCGACAATAAAATCAGACGCGAGGCCAATGTCTGGCCGTGCCTCCTTCACCCGTCGCATGATATCCAGATAGTGCTCACGCGTATGGCCGCGATTCATTGCTTGCAGAATGCGGTTCGAGCCCGACTGGACCGGCAGGTGCAGGAAGGGCATCAGCTCCGGCGTATCGCCATGCGCCGCGATCAGATCGTCGGTCATGTCGCGCGGGTGGCTGGTGGTGTAGCGAATACGGTCAAACCCGCCAATCCTGGCAACATGGCGGACAAGCCGTGCAAGTCCCCATTCTTCGCCGCCCTCAATCTTTGGACCGGCGCCGTGATAGGCATTGACGTTCTGACCCAATAGCTGGACCTCACGTACACCCTGCGAGGCCAGCGACCGCGCTTCCAGCACGATGTCATCAACCGGACGCGACAGCTCCGCGCCGCGCGTATAAGGCACGACACAGAACGTACAGAACTTGTCGCAGCCTTCCTGGACAGACAGGAAAGCGCCCGGGCCATCGACCGAGCGGGCCTGTGGCAAAGCGTCAAACTTCTCCAGGGTTTCGAACTCGGTCTCCAGCCGCTCGCCGGTTGAGCGATGCACGCGGGCAATCATCTCCGGCAGTTTGTGATAGGCTTGCGGGCCGAGCACCAGATCAACAATCGGCGCCCGCCGCATGATTTCTTCGCCCTCGGCTTGCGCCACACAGCCAGCCACCGCGACGATCATCTTGCCACCGGTTGCCGCTTTTTGTTTCTTGATCTGGCCAAGCTCTGAATAGACCTTTTCAGTGGCCTTTTCGCGGATATGGCAGGTGTTGAGAACAACCAGGTCAGCGCCATCTGGCGCCTCAACCGGCGCATAGCCTATCGGTGCCAGCACATCCTTCATGCGCTCGCTATCATACACGTTCATCTGGCAGCCATAGGTCTTGATGAAGACCGATTTTGTTGGCCGGGCTTTGGGTGTTTCCGTCATCCGCGCGCTTATGGCTCAAAACACCGGATATGGCCATATGGAGCGGCAGCGAAGGTTTCCCATCGCTGCCGTCAGTTTGAAATCAAGAAAACAGGTTGAAGGCGCTGTCCAGAAGAATGGCGCCAATCGTGCCGACGGCTGTCGCACCAACCAGCACGAGTGTTTCCAGGGTTCCGGTCTTGGACCGGGTTTTGTCGTTACTGTCCTTCCGGTAGCTCATTGCACCGGATCGGACATCATGAATCAGAGATTGCATGTTCAATCCTCACTTTCTGGCCGTGCGAGGAGAGCAAATTCGTCACGCCTGCACGGCGATGGACCATATATGTAATAAATCCGTCACAAACGCAACATTAATTATCATTATACGGACAATATTAATGTCCGTAGGGGAACATATAATACACATTAAACTATTGTTTTGTATACATTATTATGATTTTTTACTTCAACCTGAAAGTCGTTTATATGCTCAAAAAAATCGCTTGTAAGCATCGTAATATGACGTCGTAAACTGATGCAACTCATCCCGGCCTTTCACGCAAGCCTGATTGCTCTTGGCCGGCTCTTGGTCCAATCATGGGCATGACCACGATCCTGTTCAACAAGCCTTTTGATGTCTTGTCCCAGTTCACTGACAAGGGCACGGAAGGATCAAAACGGCGAACCCTTTCGGACTTTGTTCCCGTCCCGAACGTCTATGCAGCGGGGCGGCTTGATCGTGACAGCGAGGGGCTTCTGGTCCTGACCGATGATGGCAAATTGCAGAACCGGATCAGCGATCCCCAGCACAAGACGGCAAAATCCTATTGGGTTCAGGTCGAAGGCGTGCCGGATGAGGCGGCGCTTGCCGCCCTGCAAAAGGGTGTCACCCTGAAGGATGGCCCGACCGCACCGGCCAAGGTGCACGTGATTTCTGAGCCGAGTGGTCTTTGGCCGCGCGATCCGCCGATCCGGGTTCGCAAATCTGTGCCCGATAGCTGGCTCTCGATCGCTATCAAGGAAGGCCGCAACCGCCAGGTCAGACGCATGACCGCCGCCATCGGATACCCGACACTCAGGCTTATTCGCTACCGGATTGGCGACTGGACGCTTGATGGCCTGGCCAGCGGACAATGGCGAAACGCCTGATCAGACCTTGCTCTGGCACCATTGGATAAGGGCGTCATAGACCGCGTCGCGGCCAAGCTCATTATGCATCTCGTGCCGCATGTCTTCGAAAACCTCGGTTGTGATGTCTGAAAGGCCTGCCTTTTTGAGGCGACCCTTGAGTTCAGGCACCGCCTTTCCGAAATTGGTGGACGTATCCTTCGAGCCCGACATCAGCAGGACGGGCAGATCTGATGGCAGGGCTTTCAGGCGCTTATCCTCAAACGTTCCCGCCAAACCAGTTCCCAATTCCTGAGCAAAATTGATCGTCGGCGGCCAACCACACTCAGGATCAGCGATATAGGCATCAACCTCAGCCTCATCTCTCGTCAGCCAGTCGTAAGGTGTTCGGCCATTCTTGTAGGGTTTGTTGAGGGGGTCCCAGACGAGCGCCTGAAACAATGAACTGGTTGAGCCCTCCGACTTGAGCGCTGCCTCTATCCCGAGGAGGAAGCGCAGGACCGGCATTGCGCCATTCTTCGACAGTGTCGGCCCGAGAAGCACCATGGCATCCGCTCCATCCGGATTGCGCAACATATAGTCGAACGACGCGATCGAGCCCATCGAATGACCGAGAATGATCCGCTTGTGATCCGGGAACAGCGATTTGGCATGCGCCTGAACCGCGACAATATCCTCCACCAGTCTGTCCCATCCACCCTTGCCGCCAAATGTATGCGCCGGTGCACCAGGCACTTCAGTCTCGCCATGACCGCGATGGTCATGGGCGAATACATGATATCCCGCAACGGCGAGTTTGCCGGCAAACTCATGATAGCGCCCGGCATGTTCAGCGGCGCCGTGATTGATTTGGACAACGCCGCGCGCCGGGCCAATCGAGGGCAGATGTCGCACGGCGAGAATCGCCCCGGTGGGCGACTCCAGTTTGGTCGGGTCAAATGCGCTCATAATCAGCCTCCGCCAACTGACAAATAGAGCCGATAAGGGCACCTCGTCCAGTCTGGACGAGATTAAGACCTTGCAAGACGCGCCTTGGTCATCCCGGCATGCGGCCTTGCAGAGGCAGGATCATCCGGCCAGTCATGCTTGGGATAGCGCCCGCGCATATCTTTCGCCATGTCAGTATAACCGCCGTTCCAGAACGCCGGAAGATCCCGTGTGGTGGCGACAGGTTTACCGCCAGGTGACAGCATTTGCAGGGTTACAGGCACGCGCCCCTCGGCAACCCTGATCTGTCCACTATGCCCATAAAGCTCCTGTACCCGGCATTCGAGCAGCGGTGCGCGCTCGTCCAGCCAGTCTATCGCTGCGGCGCGGCCCGATGGCAGTGTGATACTGGCCGGTGCCAGCCTGTCCAGATCCTGCGGCAGGGGCCAATCAAGACTTGATTTCAGGGCCTCCAGAACCTTGGCTGGCGCTGGCATCTGAAACCCGCCAGACCCCAGCATGGGTGCCAGCCACTGATCCACGCTGTCCTGCAAATCTGTGACGGAGATATCCGGCCAGCCCTCCCCGTGGCTCCGGCGCAAGCAAGCCACTCTGGCTGCGAAACTCGCCGCAACATCCTGCAAACCGGTTTGCTCAAAGCCACTTTCTTTAAGATGGTCCAGAAACGCCCTTCGCGCCGTCTCGCCAGACGGTTTGGGCAGCGGTGTTTCGGACAGGGTGATCGCGCCGAGCGTCTTGACCCGAAGAGCCTTGAACTTGCTGCTTGCCGGATCAAACTCGGCTATTTCTCGCTCCTCAACCTGACCGATGGACAGCGCCGCGGCCTCGCTGAGCGCTGCTGCCAGAGTGATCCGCCCACCTTTGGCAGCGCCGATCATATCGGCCACGACCAACCAGTCATGTTTGGCCAGCGGCGACGTCTCATCGACTTGCCCGGCCCGCCCCGAAGCCAGCAGATAGGTCGCGCCGCCAGGGGACCGCCGTTTCGCGATCCGGTCCGGCCAGGCCTTCGCCAGGACCTCTGCTGCATTGCCGGCGGGTATGCCGCCATCTGCCCAGCGCTCAGCCTGTAGACGTAGCGCCTTGGCGCGCGGGCTTGTTTCGCGCTCGAACCGCGCCAGACGCTCCGAGAGATCAGCGCTATTGCCGCCAATGCCCGCCTCACCCACCAAAGCGGCGATCCGTGCGGCGAGCGCCTTTTCGCTGGCGGTCTCAGCCCCAACAATCAATGCGGCAAGGCGCGGCGCCATTGGAAGCTGAGCCATCGCCCTGCCATTGGCGGTCAGCCCGCCAGCGTCATCAAGTGCACCAAGTGCCTGCAACTGGCAACGCGCGGCTGTGATACGGCCTTCCGGCGGCGCATCAAGCCAGATCAATCTCGCCGGGTCGCGCTCGCCCCATTCTGCCAGCATGAGCATGAAGCCCGACAGATCCGCATTCAGGATTTCAGGGTGCGGCGCAGCGACCAGCCCGCGCGTCTCGGCCTCATCCCATAGCCGGTAACAGGCTCCCGGCCCCATCCGGCCTGCCCGGCCGCGCCTTTGGTCGACATTGGCGCGCGAGGCTCTGATCGTCACCAGCTTCGCCGTACCGCCGCTCGGATCAAAGTCCGGCACCCGCGCAAGACCACTATCGACAACCGTGTGCACGCCCTCAATCGTCAACGCACTCTCGGCAATATCAGTCGCCAGAACGATCTTGCGGAGACCGCTGGCGGCGGGGCGCACCGCGAGATCCTGATCTTTGGGCGACAGCGCGCCATAGAGCGGCGCAAGAACAATATTATTTGGCAGATCGCCGAGGCGTTCGGCGGTGCGCCTGATCTCTCCGGCACCTGGCAAGAATGCCAGAAGCGATCCTTCAGTGGCCGCCAACGCTTTCCTGATCGCGGCGGCCATCTGATCTTCGATACGGTCACGTGTCCGGCCGAGATACCGGGTCTCGACCGGATATTGCCGCCCTTCGCTTTCAATGACAGGCGCGTTGATCCTTGCCGCGACACGCGCGGTATCCAGTGTCGCCGACATGACAAGTATGTGCAGATCATCGCGCAGGGCCGCCTGAACTTCCAAGGCCAACGCCAATCCCAAATCGGTATTGAGGCCGCGCTCATGCACTTCGTCGAACACAACTGCGCTGACACCTTTCAACTCCGGGTCGGATAGAAGCCGCCGCGTGAACAGACCATCGGTGATCACCTCGATGCTTGTATCCTTTGATACGCGCCGGTCGATCCGCGTCGAAAGACCCACCCGCTGCCCAACCTTTTCGCCAAGTGTGGCGGCCATACGCTCAGCCGCCATGCGGGCGGCGATCCGGCGCGGCTCAAGCATGATGATTTTACCCGGGAGCGCGTCAAAACCCGCTAGCAGGCCTGCCAAAGCCAGCGGCACACGCGTCGTCTTGCCTGCCCCGGGCGGCGCAGCCAGGACCAGGCGACGCTCAGCGCGCAGCGTCTCGGCGATCTGTGGCAACAAGGGGTCAATCGGCAGGGACATATAGGTGTTTTAGGCGAATAGGGGCGACACGACCACCCTAACAAAAATATCTTTTGACAATACGATATGTTGTATATATATAACAATTCGTATTAGGAGAGTGAATATGCAAGTTCACAACCGTATTTCAGTTCTACGTGCAGAGCGCGGTCTCTCACGCCGCGATCTTGCAGATGCGGTCGGCGTCAATTTCCAAACGATCGGGTATCTCGAACGCGGCAATTACAATGCGAGCCTTGAACTCGCACTCAAGCTTGCCGGCTTTTTCAACGTGCCTGTTGAAATGGTGTTTTCCCTGAAGCCCTTCGAACTCCTGTCCCAACAAGCCCTGAAAGCGGAGCAAAACCAATGATCTTTCTCAAAGGAAACCGAAACAATCCTCGGCCACTCGGGGTGACATGGGTCAGATGGGCAAGCCTTGTTGCGCTCATCTCGTTTCCAATTGGAGCTATTCTTATGCTGCATGGTGAGTTGCAAAACTCGAAAGGCCTTGAGTTTACCGGCCTCGGTCTGGTGACGCTGTCAGTGCTATGTTTTGCGATTATTGTCAGTACAGGACTGCAACGCATCACGTTCAACTCAAAACACAAGCTGGACGAGCTTGAACTTTCGCTTCGCCAGAAAGCCTATTCGCGCGCCTACCATGTTCTTGGCGTGATTGTTTTGCTCGGCCTGTTTTATCTGGATGTCGCATCCGACACAGAGAGTACAATGGATCTGTGGACACCCAGCGTTGGAGATCATTGGCAAATGATCTTATGGGGTGGAATTCTTTACACCATGGTCCTTCCGACGGCCCTTCTTGCCTGGAGCATGCCAACTGAGGAAGTCGAGGATGATACACCACCGACGCGGCTGTGACAGCACAGCAACTATTCCCCCGTGGGCGGTTTTCCCCTAAAGGCAGCGGCTTGACGTACAGAACTTGAGGCCAAGCCCCGTGACTGACCGCCCCGAATTTTCCATCTGCGTGCCGATGCACAACGAATCCGGCAATGCTGGCAAACTGATCGGTGAGATTGCCGCCGCACTTGAGGGCCGGGCCTTCGAAATGGTGATTGTCGATGATGCCTCAACCGATGATACGCGGGCAGTGCTGGCTGGCCTCAAATCAAAACATCCGCAGTTGCGCGTGCTTTCTCATCGCAAGAATGCCGGGCAGAGCCGCGCCCTGCGCAGTGCCATTCAGGCGGCCCGCGCACCGGTTATCGGGACGCTGGACGGTGACGGCCAGAACGACCCGGCCGACCTGCCGGATCTCTACCGCGCCCTGACCAGAGCTGACGCCCCAGAGGGTCTGCAAATGGTCATGGGGCGCCGCGCCAGCCGCAAGGACAGCGCCTGGAAGAAGTTTGGCAGCCGTTTCGCCAATAATATCCGCAGGCGAATGCTGCGCGACGACTGCGATGATAGTGGCTGCGGCATCAAAGTGATGAAACGCGAAGCATTTTTGTCACTCCCCTATTTTGACCATATGCACCGCTATATGCCTGCGCTCATGAACGCCGAAGGGTACGGCGTTGAATTCATGGACGTAAATCACCGGGAGCGCGAGGAAGGCACGTCAAAATACACGAATTTCGGGCGATTATGGGCAGCGCTTTCAGACCTGCGCGGTGTAATGTGGCTGATCCGCCGTCGCCGGCATCCTGGCGGCGCAGACGAAATCTAAACCATTTGCCTTTGTAGCTTTACGTGTCTTTGCATTATGCTGGGATGTGGTTAACTGCGGCGCGAGGAGCGCACGATGGCAAATCCCCCGTATTTTACGGCTGCCGCCGCAGCACGCCTCGACGAACAACGGCAGCAAGGGGCCCAGAATGGGGGACTACCGCTGCGAAGAAAGGGACGAACCATGCGAGCATTGTTGAGCGCATTTCCACTGTTCATCATTCCTGTTGGCATTTACTGCCTGATCGCGCTGACGATTAGCGGCGATCCGGTACCGATTATGGCCGGCGAAACCGTACTGACCGAGAATGGTTCGCCGCTCATGGCGATCCTTGGCCAGAAATTCTTTGGCGTCCCGATGATCGCTGGCGGCACCGAGTGGGTCATGACCAAGGGCGACGCGCTGATTGTCTTATCGATCGCCGTCCTGTTCATGGAAATTCTCAAGTCGACCAGCACCGGCACGGCCACGATTATGAACCATGCCGCGTCGATGCTGCTTTTCATCGGCTGCCTGATGGCCTTTCTGCTGCATCCGAACTTCGCCACTTCGGTGTTCTTCATCATCACCGTGATGGCGCTGCTGGATGTGCTCGCAGGTGTTGTCGTGACCATTGTCTCGGCGCGGCGAGACTTTGCTGTCGGCGAAGGATTTGGCGGCTGATCCCTGTGCGAACACACGTAAATCCGAAAAAATCTCACAACGGGCGCTTCACAGCGCCCGTTTCTGTTTTAGGGTCGCACCAAGTTGAATCTGAGCAACATGCCGGGGAGGCATTATGGAAAACGTCGTATCGCTGATTGAAACGATCAGTGGCTTTATCTGGGGCGGCACGTGGGGTGATACGCGCCTTCTGCCGGTTGGTCCGCTTGCGATCGTGCTCTTGGGCACCGGCATTTACATGATGATCCGCCTCGGCGGACGACCGCTCAGACGTTTCCTTCCCGCCCTCAAGGAGGTCTGGGATGGCCGCAAGGCACAAGGCGACGACGGCGCGATTACGCCGTGGCAGGCGCTATCCACGGCGCTTTCAGGTCAAGTCGGCACCGGTAACCTTGCCGGCGTGGCAACAGCGATCACGCTTGGTGGTCCCGGCGCGATCTTCTGGATGTGGATTGTCGCCTTGTTCGGGATGGCGCTTGCCTTCTCGGAAAGCTCGCTGGCGCTGAAATATCGAGAGAAAGACGAATATGGCCGCATCAATGGCGGCCCGATGTACTATATCAAGAACGGCCTCGGAAAGCATTGGGGCTGGCTCGCCGTGATCTTCTGTATCGGCACGCTGTTCTCGGCGACCGCGACCGGGTCGATGATCCAGGCCAATTCAATCACAGAGGCAGCCCTTGAGGTTGGCAGCGCCTCATTTGGCGTCAGCATTCCAAACTGGGCGGTAGGCGTTGTCCTTTCGGGCCTCGTATTTGCGGTGATTATTGGCGGTATCAAATCGATCGGTAATGTTGCGGGCAAAGTCGTACCGGTCATGGCTGCGCTTTACGTAGCGATCGCGCTCTTCGTTCTGATCATCAATTTCGACAAGGTGCCCGGCGCCTTCATGCAAATCATCGGCTCTGCCTTTGGTTGGGAAGAAGCTGTCGGCGGCGCTGCCGGTTATGGCGTCCTGTCAGCCATTCGCGCGGGCATCGCTCGCGGCCTGTTCTCTAACGAGGCCGGTCAGGGCTCTGCCCCGATTGCCCACGCCGCTGCGCAAACGAAGAACCCTGTCATGCAGGGCGAGATCGCGATGATCGGCGTGTTTATCGACACGATCATTATCTGTACGATGACGGCGTTGGTGATCCTGACCGTTCAGGGCGACTTCAAGAAAAGCGAATCCCTGATGGCGGCAAATGCCTGCTCAGCAGCGGGTGTTGAATGGGTTGCACCGGCTGGAACAGAGCTGACCTTGGCGGATGCCTTTCCAAGCGCTTACACGGATGGCCGCGACGCACTGATTGCTACCAACGGCGCTGCTGCCACAGGCTATCTTGAACAGTGCCGTGCAGCCGGTGTTGAGGTTTCGGACGCTGCTGTGTCTGGCGCTTCTGATCCAACCGTTCTGATGGATGTGAAACACGCCTGGGAGACGGACGCGAACTCTGCCGCGATCACCACACGCGCTTATGGCGCCGCGCTGCCAGGTGGCCAGTGGATCGTCCCGATTGCGCTCTTCTTCTTCGCGTTCACGACGATCATCGGCTGGTCCTATTATGGCGAGCAGGCACTCACCTATCTGATTGGTGAGTGGGCGACCCATCCGTTCCGATATGGCTGGGTGCTGGTTGTGTTCGCCGGGACCATGGTCACCAATACTGACGCGCTTTGGTTACTCGGCGACATTGCCAACGCATCGATGGCCTTCCCCAACCTGATCGCGATTTGCGCCTTGTCAGGCGTCGTTCTGGCGATGCACAAATCCAATGGTGAGGGTCACAGTACGCATCCAAAAGAACATGAGCCGGCACCGCCTGCCGAATAGGTCTGCTGGAACAACCAAATCGAACGGGCGCTCTTCGGGGCGCCCGTTTTCGTTTGGCGTTAACAGGTCGGCGCTAGTCTGCCCGAATGTCAGACCTCGCCCGTATCGAAGCCTTCCTGGAGATGATGTCTGCCGAGCGCGGCGCGTCCCCTAACACGCTTGACGCCTATGGGCGCGATCTGCTGGACGCTTCCGATCATCTCGCCGGATCGCTTGTCTCCGCAACCCCATCTGACCTCTCCGGCTGGATGCGGTCATTGGCAAAGGATGGCCTCGCAGCCTCGACACAGGCGCGCAAGCTGTCCTCTCTGAAACGTTTCTTCCGCTTCCTGTTTGAGGAACGCGACCGAAGTGATGATCCGACCTCGCGCCTCGACCGGCCAAAGACGCAGCGCGATATTCCAGACGTCCTCAGCCGGGAAGAAGTTTCAGCACTGTTCGTGGCTTGCGCGGATGATCTGCGCCTGAGCTGCCTGTTGGAATTGCTCTATGGCGCGGGCCTGCGCGTCAGCGAACTGGTTGGCCTGACCATGGGCAGCCTTCCACGCCGCCGCGAAGGGCGCTGGGACACGCGCGAAATGATTATTCGAGGCAAAGGCGGCAAGGAACGTCTCTGCCCGCTTGGCGCGCCAGCTCTGGCAGCCCTCGCAGCGTGGCTCAGCGCCCGCGACGATGACAAATATGGCTCGGACAGCAAGAGCCATGTCTTCCCCTCACGCGGCAAGAGCGGTCACGTCACCCGGCGCTGGCTCGGTCTGAAACTGGAAGCGCTATCGCACAAGGCTGGCCTCGCTCCGGCCCGCGTCCATCCGCATGCCCTGCGCCATGCTTATGCGACACACTTGCTGCAGGGTGGCGCTGATTTGCGCAGCGTTCAGACGCTTCTCGGCCATGCCGATATCTCGACAACGCAGATCTACACGCATGTGTTGACGGATGAATTGGCGGAACTGCTTGAGACAAGTCATCCATTGGCGCAGTGACTGCGTAGAGACATGTAAGCCACGATGGAGCGCTCACATGTTAAAACCATTCGCGATCGGATGCCTGGTTGCCGCAACCGTGGCCTGCGCCACGCCGCCTGTGACAGAACCAGATGCACCACCGACAGCCTCGCTAGATGATTTTCGCGATCTTATTGGTGATGACTGGCTCGGTAGCCTGACTTATTTGAATTATGGCGAGCCGAAACAGGATTTTACGATCCCAGCGGCTTTGTCGGTTCGTGAGAGTGAGACCGGACTTGGTCTCTATTTCCAGTATCCTGACGAACCAGACCAGAATAGCCGAAGCGCCCTTTCGATCACTGAAGAGGGCCGGGTGGTAAACGGTGATACACTCACCGAGCGCAGCGAAACAGGCGAAACCCTGACACTCGTCACAGAAGGCGCCTGCCAGGATATGGGACAGCCTGCGACCTGTGAGATGATCTATACGATTTCAGACACGGCCCTCAGCATTCGCAAAATGGTCCAGTATGACGGCGCGGCGGAAAGCTTCAGACGTAACGAATTCGAGTTTGTTCGATAGGCCTGCGACGATCCCCCCATTGATCGCCACTTTTCCACCTGTATGCTGCGCCGCACAAGTGGAGGACTACCGATGAGCCAGAAAGCGCCGCGCCAATTTTTCAAGCCCCTTGCGGCTGGTGCGCCCGAACCCTACCGCGATCTTCCGGTCAAAGTGGAGCGGATGATCCAGTTCGTGCCGCCACATCTCGACAAGGTCCGCGCCAAGGTGCCGGGCATGGCCGACACGTGCGACGTCGTCCTCGGCAATCTCGAAGACGCCATCCCCGCTGATGCCAAGGAAGCCGCCCGCGCCGGAACAATCGAGATGGCAAAGATGCTCGATTGGCAAGCCAAGGGCACTGGCCTTTGGGCGCGTGTAAACTGCATCAACTCACCCTGGTTCCTGGATGATGTCACTGAGCTTGTCACCAAAGCTGGCCAGCAGATTGACGTCCTGATGATCCCCAAGGTCGAAGGGCCGTGGGACATTCACTATGTCGACCAGCTGGTGGCGCAGCTGGAAGCCAAGGCTGGCTTCACCCGCCCGATCCTGCTGCATGCCATCCTTGAGACGGCAGAAGGCGTCGCCCGTGTCGAGGACATCTGCCTCGCCTCCCCGCGCATGCAGGGCATCTCTCTCGGGCCAGCGGACTTGGCCGCCAGTCGCAAGATGAAGACAACACGGGTTGGCGGCGGCCATCCCTTCTACCGCGTCATCGAGGACCCGCGCGAAGATGAAGCGCCGCGCCAAGCCGCCCAGCAGGACCCCTGGCATTATACGATTGCCAAAATGGTCGATGCCTGCGGTATGGCCGGGATCAAACCTTTCTATGGCCCGTTCGGCGATATTGCAGACCTCGAAGCCTGCGAGCAGCAATTTCGCAATGCCTTCCTGATGGGCTGTGTCGGCACCTGGACGCTGCACCCGAGCCAGATTGACGTCGCCAAGCGCGTCTTCAGCCCGGACCCGGACGAGGTCGCGTTCGCGCGGCGCGTACTCGACGCCATTCCGGACGGCGCCGGCGTCGCCATGCTGGACGGCAAGATGCAGGACGACGCGACCTGGAAACAGGCCAAGGTGATTGTCGACCTCGCCGACCAGATCGCCGTGAAGGACGGCGCAGCCTAGGCCTCACGTGCGCCGAACAGTGCCGTGCCAACCCGGACATGTGTTGCGCCAAGCCGGGCAGCGAGAGCGTAGTCACTGCTCATCCCCATCGAAACCACTGGCAGGTCATGCCGGTCCGCCAACTTTTTCAGCAGCGCGAAATGCGGCCCTGCGGGCTCTTCGGCAGGCGGAATGCACATCAGGCCGGTAATCTTGCCCGGCCAGTCGGCCCGCGATTTCGCCAGCAGCGCCGGCAAGTCCTCGACCAGCACCCCGGCCTTTTGCGGCTCAGCGCCAGTATTGACCTGGATCAGCAGATCAGGTGCGGCGGCGCCGGTTTTCTCGACCGCCTTGATCAGCGCCCGCAGTAATTTCTCCCTGTCGAGCGTCTCGATGACATCAAACAGCTGCACCGCATCTTCGGCCTTATTGGTCTGTAGCGGCCCGATCAGGCGCAGCTCGAGACCGTCAATCTTGCCCTTGCGATCTGCCCAGCGCGTCTCGGCCTCCTGCACGCGGTTCTCACCAAACACAAGCTGACCAGCTGCAAGGGCGGCCTTGATCCGGTCTTCGGACTGGCGCTTGGACGCGGCCACGAGGGTCACGCCGTCACCGATCTCTGCCAAAATCTGAGATCGGGCCTCGCCAATATCGTGGATTTCAGGTTCTGTAGCCATCATGGACCTGAAACACCAAGCCGCGACACGCCGCAAGTGGCAGAGCGCCGCGCGCATGGTGCAAGCCCACTTTCCCACGCATCTGCCACCTCTGCTTTTTCTCACCGATCCCAAGCGCGTGGCCAACCCGGTTAAAGCCGCCGCGCACCTGCAGGCTGGAAGCGGGGTGATCTATCGCCACTTTGGCGCGGCCAATCGCCGGCAAGTTGCAGATGATCTTGCGCGCCTGTGCCGGGACCAAAACCTCGCCTTGCTGATCGCGGCCGATCCTGAACTGGCGTTGCAAGTCGGCGCTGATGGTGTGCATTGGCCAGAGGCGCAGCTTGGCGCAGCGAGGCACTGGCGCAGGCAATTTTCGATCCAGACCGCGAGCGCGCATTCTCGGTCCGCAATCCGGCGGGCCGCAGCCGCCGACATGGACGCCGCTCTGGTTTCAACCATCTTCCCCTCCAACAGCACAAGCGCTGGCCATCCGATCGGCCCGGCGCGGCTGGCACGGCTGGCGCAGGCGACCCCAATGCCGCTCTATGGCCTTGGCGGCGTTAACGCTGACAATGCCCGCCGGATCTCGGAATTTGCCGGTCTTGCAGCGATTGAGGGGCTGCTGGAATGAGCACTGCGCTCAGGGTTTTGCAAAGCGCTAAGGCCTTTGGCCACGCTTTGCGAAGCAGGTTCCGGTCTGGCTGCTCCAGGCCATGAACCAGGCTCAGGGCTGTTTCCTCCAGCACTTGCGACCGCCCTGCGGGGTGCAGGGCGGTGGTTTGATCAAATTGTGCCTGAGAGAGGCTGAGGCGGGTCGGAGGTGCGTTGAAGCACGGGAGCTCGTTTTGCCACGGCGTGTCCGTGGCATCCATCACCCATAGCGACGGCATGAGCCGTGCTGACTTCAGGAGCTGGACCCCATGGACAAGCCATGGGGAGGCGGAGTTGAGAGATTGGCGTAAGCCGGGGCCAATGACCCGCCCCGTCAAGTCGGGCTTGCAAATCCTCCGCCTGCCAGCCGCACGCCTCATCGGATGTGAACGTGATGCGCAGATTGCCCCATTGATCGACAGTGACGATGGCGGCGGCTCTTGTCTCGGCCAGCCAGTCTTTCAGCCCAGCCAATTGCCACCATAGCCATGGCCAGAACACGAAATGAACGTGGGCATAGAGCCGGGCATCCTGGTCAGCATACATGGCGCAAGCATAGGCCGGCCTGCGCAGGGGTTGGACGGATTTATTTATCAGGCCTGTGGGGACTGAGGATTTGTGTCGGCGCGTGTGGGATAGACGGCAAAGCCAATGCCTGCATCTTCGTCGCAGCGGATGTAAGCGTGCGTCTTAGGGCGCTCTAGTTTAGCCATTCGATGCGATCATTTCAGACCATGAGAGAACAAAATATAACAATGGGTTTGGAACGAGTACTCCACTTTCGTCACGTCGCTTAGACTAACGTCTCCGCATGCCACGGAAAACGACTGCCGACGCTGCCAGCATCGTCAGCGATACCAGGCCGGTCCGCATGAGTAGATACGTAGATGACTCCGCGATCCCGCGCTCGGCGGCACTGTGCATGGCGAGTCCGGCCAAGAGCAAGAAGACTGGAGCGATATAAAGCGTGGCATTGTGCCAAAAGGTGCGCTGATTTGAGAACGTCATGCGGGCAATCAACATCCCGCAAAACGCGCCGCCGATGCCTAAGACCGAGAAATACACGGTGCGGATGAGGGCAAGCGTCGGTGGGGTCTCCCATGCTGCGACCATGCGGGCCGAATTGCGAGAGACAAGGATATCCCAGGCTAGCATGAACACCGTGCCGAGTAAGGTCGCGACTATGCCAAAAAAAACGCTGTGAAGGCGGGCCTCTCTTAGCCGTGTATAAAGAAGATGCCTGGCCGAGCGAACCACCTGCCCCCAATACCAAAACCAGGCACTGCGATGTGATATTAGGGACCGGATTTCAAACTCTTCGGCAAGGTCACCGAGTAGCCCGTCTCGAATGTGTCGCTGGCTAAGTACAGCAATCAGCGTTTGTGCCAAGCGAGGCGGCTTGGGCGGTTTTATCGGGTCGGGATTTCGGTCCACGCCGTTACCCCTTTGAGCATCGCGTTTAGGCCCGTCACTGCGACATCCAGCTTCTCTTGGCCCAGTGCGGTGAGGGTATAGAACCGTTTGGCGCGGCCGCCACGCGAGGCGGTGGCGCCGCCTGTATACGACTGGACGAGGCCCTTTTCTTCCATTCGCCCCAGCGTAGCATAAAGCGCACCGACCGAGACCGAGCGATTGGCCCGGCGTTCGATTTCGGTTCGGACCTTAGCGCCATATGCACTTTCCCCCAGCCGCAATAGGGCCGCGAGGACCAGGATTTCAAATTCGCCGAGGCTCTTCGGTTTCGCCATGATAGTCATTTACTTTACAACGTAGTTCATATCAATATACTACTTTGTAGTACAAATAAATGAGCTTAAATTGGAGGAACAGATGTCGGCGTATTTAAACATTACCATTGCAGGATTGGTCCTAGCAGGATGCGCCACAGCACCTGCCGAGGCGGAGCCTGAACGCTTTATTCTGGATGGACAGCACACCCATATTGTTTGGCAGGTCGACCGATTTGGGTTTACCAATACGGTCGGGACATTCGCAGACATTTCTGGCGAACTGATGCTCGATGAAGACGCACCTGAGGTGAGCTCCGTTGTCGCTCAAATCAGCTTATCCGGTTTGCGTTCGGACTTACTTGAACGCGAGGAGATTGTTCGGGGCTCATTCTGGCTCGACGCCGCAGCGCATCCGGTCATCACGTTTGAGTCTAACCAGGTCCGCTTGTTGGAAACCGAGGACTGCCCGGAGCTTTGTGCCGAAGTCTCTGGCGAAATGACGCTAAAGGGCATCACCGCTCCGCTAAGCCTAATGGTTGAACTCAATAAGCTTGGGATCGACCCCGTGACCAAAGCCCGCGCCGCTGGCTTTACCGCGACTGGTCGCTTTCAGCGCAGTGCCTTTGGCATCTCCACCGCGATCGGACCGATTGGCGATGAGGTTGCGTTTGAGGTCCAGGCGCTGGCGATTAACGATAACGAATAGAGTAGGTTCCGGCCATGACCGTGGCTGTCTTGACCTAGCCCGCCCTGCGCACCGCCTCGGCGACCTCTTCGACAACCACGTCCATGAGCTCGCCATCCTCGGCCTCGGCCATCACACGGATCAGAGGTTCAGTACCCGACTTGCGGATGACCAGACGACCGGTCTTGCCGAGCCGCGCCTCTGCCTCCTTGATGGCTTTCTTGACGCCCGCCGTGGCCAGGGGATTCTTGCCATTATAGCGAACATTGACGAGCCTTTGCGGCACCCGGTCAAAAACATGCGCGACCTCTGAGAGGGGCTTGCCGCGCTCGACCATGACGGCCAGCACCTGTAGCGCAGCCATCAGGCCATCACCCGTGGTGGAAAAGTCCGACATGACGATATGGCCGGACTGTTCACCGCCGAGATTATAGCCCGCCTTGCGCATTTTCTCGACGACATAGCGGTCGCCAACCTGCGTGCGCTCAAGTTTCAGGCCGATGGATTTGAGATGGTTTTCAAGCCCGAGATTAGACATCACCGTGGTGACAACGCCGGGCTTGGACAGCGCCTTCTTGGCTTTCCAGTGGCCGGCGATGACGCCGATCAACTGGTCGCCGTCAATCTCCTGACCCGCCTCGTCGATGATGATGCAGCGGTCCGCGTCGCCGTCCAGCGCAATGCCGATATCGGCGCGGTAAGTCTGAACAGCCTCTTTCAGCGCGCGCGTATCGGTCGAGCCGACCTCGTCATTGATATTGAATCCGTTCGGGCTGACGCCGACCGGGAAGACCTCGGCGCCAAGTTCATAGAGGGCAGCCGGGGCAACCTTGTAGGCCGCGCCATTGGCACAATCGATACAGATGCGCAGGCCGGAAAGGCGCATGCGGCGCGGGAAGCTCGCCTTGACGATCTCGACATAGCGCGCCTGGGCATCATCAACCCGTTTGGTACGGCCAAGGTCTGCCGACGCGGCGAGTTTGTCATCCAGCGCGCGGTCCATCCGGCTTTCAATCTCAAGCTCGATCTCGTCCGAGAGCTTGTAGCCATCCGGGCCGAACAGCTTGATACCATTGTCCTCGTAGCTGTTATGGCTGGCCGAGATCATCACCCCGAGATCGGCGCGCAGGCTGCGCGTCATCATCGCAACACCGGGGGTCGGCAGCGGACCGAATAGGGTGACATCCATGCCAACCGAGGTGAAGCCGGCAACCAGGGCTGGCTCGATCATATAGCCGGACAGGCGGGTATCCTTGCCGATCACGACCGAATGGCGCCGGGCACTGGTGGTGCGGAAATACTTGCCCGCTGCCATGCCGAGCCGCATCGCGATTTCAGGCGTCATTGGCGGCATATTCGCGGTTCCGCGAATCCCGTCAGTGCCGAAATATTTGCGCGTCATTCAACCTCCAGAGCTTTGACAATCCTCAACTCTGCTGACATGCCATAGGCGTGGGGCTGGTGCAAAGGCGCAAGTGTGCTGGTTTTGTGGCATGCCCCTGCACGGCAGAAGGCCGGGGTAACCAAGGAGGCACCAGAATGCGTGCACTGAAAACACTTGCGGGCATTGCGCTCGCTTTCGCCATCGCAGGATGCGCCAATACACTTTCAAATGACATGACAGTTGCGGAATACTGCGCCAGCGGCGACCGCGCCAATGACGCTGTCTGCCGGTTGAAGGTTGAAATCGACGGCCAGTCGACGGCGCTCGCTGAAACCAATCTCAGCCTGTCTGAAGCGCGCGCCATCTCTGATACAGCAATGACCGCTGCTGAAGAGGCCCGGATGGCGGCGCGGGCGGCCCAGAGCACGGCTGACACGGCGATGGCGATGGCCGCAGAGGCCAATGACACTATGGTCTGCAAGACCGTCACCATCAACAACTCTGCCATTGGCACATGCGATGAAGGCTACACGGTCATGGGCTGCGCCCAGACCCGCTACACAACACGTGCTGGAGGCCTGTCCTTCCTGCGCGAGGTCAGCAATGAACAGTGCCGCTTCAATAGCCGCGTTCTGGAAATGGATGTGCGTTGCTGCACCGAGATGAGTGTCAGCGACATGGATGACAGCGTCAGCATGGAAGAGGCGGCTGGCGATAGCTAAACCTGCCCGGTCCAATCTGAACAATCTGCAAGGGGGCCGCGCGCCCCCTTGTTTTCATCTTCGCTCCGCATCACAGACACAATTGGTCATGCAATGTGCAATGACGAGAGGTGTGAGCTTTGCTTAGGCCTCGGCGTTCAAATCGAACGCAGGAGCGGAGCAAGAATTTATGTGCGGTATTGTCGGTATCCTCAGCCAATCCAAGCCTGCAGCGCCTCGGCTGATCGAAGCACTGCGCCGACTGGAGTATCGCGGCTATGACAGTGCCGGGATCGCCACGCTTGAGGGCGGTCAGCTGGACCGGCGCCGCGCGGCGGGGAAACTGAAAAACCTTGAAGCTGAGCTTGCTGCCACTCCTCTGCCCGGCATGAGCGGGATTGGACACACGCGCTGGGCGACGCACGGATCGCCAACCATAACCAATGCCCACCCGCATGTCGCTGGCCCGGTCTCACTTGTCCATAATGGCATCATCGAGAACTTCCGAGAGCTGCGCGCCGCACTCGAGGCAAAGGGCCGCGTGTTTGACACCGAAACCGATAGCGAAACCGTGGCGCACCTGATCGCCGATCATATGGCCTCTGGATTGGCCCCTGACGCGGCCGTGAGCGCTGCCCTGAAACAGCTTGAAGGCGCGTTCGCGCTGGCCATCCTGTTCGAGGGTCATGACGATCTGATGATTGGCGCGCGCAAGGGCTCACCGCTGGTGATCGGGCTTGGCACAGATGAAATGTATCTCGGCTCTGACGCGATGGCGGTCTCGCCTTTGACCAATCAGGTTGTGTATCTCGAAGAAGGTGACTGGTGCGCCCTGTCGAAGGACAGTCACAAAATTTTCGATCAAAACGATAATCCAGTCGAGCGGCCTGTAACACTGGTTCAAAATATCGGCGCGGCGGCCGAGAAGGGCAATTATCGCCACTTCATGCAGAAGGAAATCTTCGAGCAGCCTGACAGTACGGCCCGTACAATTGGCGCTTATGTCGACGCGCTGGATCAGTCTATCGACCTGCCGGGCGTGAATGGCGACGCCATTGACTGGGCCAGTATCAGCCATCTCCACATGGTCGCCTGCGGCACGGCCTATTACGCGACATGTGTTGCTGAATACTGGTTCGAGCAAATTGCCGGCCTGCCGGTAAAAACCGATATCGCCTCAGAGTTCCGCTATCGCCAGCCCGCCTTGCCCAAATCCGGCGGTCTGGCGCTATTTGTCAGTCAATCCGGTGAGACGGCAGACACGTTGGCGGCGCTGCGCTATTGCAAGGACGCGGGCCTGAAGACAGCTGCTGTCGTCAATGTTCCAAGCTCAACCATTGCGCGCGAAGTGGACCTTGTGCTGCCAACCCTGGCCGGTCCCGAAATTGGCGTCGCCTCGACCAAGGCCTTTACCGCGCAGCTCTGCGCACTCGCCGCTGTCGCCATCGCCGCTGGCAAGGCGCGCGGCAGCCTTAGCAGAGACCGCGAGATTGAACTGACCGATGCGCTCGGCCAGGTTCCGCGGCTGATATATGATTGCTTCAAGCTTGATGGCCCGATTGCCCGCCTCTCGCATGATCTCGCCAAGGCGCGCGACGTTATCTATCTCGGGCGCGGGGTACATTATCCGATTGCGCTGGAAGGCGCGCTGAAGCTGAAGGAAATCAGCTATATTCACGCCGAGGGTTATGCCTCTGGCGAGCTCAAGCATGGCCCAATTGCCTTGATTGACGAAGAGACACCGGTCGTCTTTGTCGCGCCGCATGACGATCTGTTCGACAAGTCGCTTTCGAACCTGCAAGAGGTTGCGGCGCGCCATGGCAAGGTCATTCTGCTATCAGACGAAACCGGGCTCGCGAGGGCAGGTGATACACCGGCAAAAGGTATCAAAGTGCCGACCTGTCATCCCTTCATAGCGCCGATTATCTATGCGCTGCCAATCCAGATGCTGGCCTATCATGTCGCGGTGGAAAAAGGCACGGATGTCGACCAACCGAGAAATCTCGCCAAGTCAGTGACCGTGGAATAGAAAATAACCTGCCCCCTATTCCGGAGGCAGGCTATTGATTGTGTCTCAAACGATAAATCCTGCAAACAGGACGGTGCCGCTTGCTGCGAGCAGGGTCAGTGGCAGGGCAACAAAAGCTGCGAACAGGCCCTGACGGGCTTCGGTTGGGGAGGAAACGTGCATGGGATTTTCCCTTCTTGCATCTTGTCAGGCAGCGACCATACGCGGCCTGTAAATGCTAGATAGCATCATTTTCCGAATAATCAATGAATATTTTGATTTTTATTCAGTGTTCAGTTTTTGACACTCTGATCGGAACACTGAGCCCGGCGATAATAATGTCCATGACACCAGCGAGTTCGCGCTGTAACTGCGCCAGGTTGAGCCGCGTGAAGAGCTGCGGATAACGAAATTTCATCGTCGCTGACTGGATCATTTCGGCAATAAAACTCGGATCGTCCATCGGTGCGAAATCGCCGTCCTTGACCCCCTGTTTGAGGATTTCGACCAGATGCACCCGCTCCAGCGCCAGCTCCTCATTCGCGAATAATGGGCGTTCGCGTGCGAGAACTTCCGCAACTTCAAGGACCTTGGCATCGCTGTCCAGTTTCTCGAAAGTTGTCTTGAGATCGATTTCATGCAGCTGCCGCAGCTTTTTCGGAGCGCTGCCCTCACCGCGCGCAAGGCCCGCCTGGAACTGGTTGATCTGGGCATTGAGCTGCCGCGCCATGGCTTCGGCAATATCGATCTTTGACTTGAAGAAGCGATAGATATTGCCAGCCGACATCCCGCAATCGCGGGCAATTTCGGCCATCGTGGTTTTGCCATAGCCATAATGCTTGATGCGTTGCATGGCTGCTTCTAGGATTTGCTGGCGGGTATCGGTCTTTTCTGTCATGCCCTTAGGATAGTGGAAAAGTCTGAATGATCAACAAATTGTTCAATCTCGCAACATCAAGCCTTGGTGAAGCATGACAGAATTCAAGCGTTTCGGGGTTCTGGGCGGCGGGGCCTGGGGCACAGCTCTGGCGGTTGCCGCGCAGCGCGCGGGCCGCGAGGTTTGCCTCTGGGCACGTGAGCCCGAAGTAGCAGGCAGCCTGTCCAAGGGGGCTGGGAATCCGGTCTTCCTGCCGGATGTTGAGCTTCCCGCCATCGACGCATCGACGGATATGGCTGTGCTGGCAGACTGCGATGCGATACTGGCTGTCGTGCCAGCGCAGTTCGCAGCCGCCGCGTTCGCTGACCTGAGACCCCATCTCAGCAAGGGCACACCTGTTCTTCTATGTGCCAAGGGGATCGAGCAGACATCGCTGCGCCTGATGACGGATGTTGTTGGCGAAGTCTTGCCCGACGCCGTACCGGCGGTCCTATCGGGGCCAAGCTTCGCAATTGATGTCGCGCGCGGCCTGCCAACGGCGGTGACATTGGCCTGCACAGATAAAGCACTCGGGCATGACCTGATGAATGCGATCGGCACACCGGGGTTCCGGCCCTATTGGTCAAGCGACATGATCGGCGCCGAGATTGGCGGAGCGGTCAAGAATGTGCTCGCGATTGCCTGCGGCATTGTCGAGGGCCTTGGCCTTGGCAAGTCGGCACATGCGGCCCTGATCGCGCGCGGCTTTGCCGAGATGACACGGCTGGGTGTTGCGATGGGCGGACGCGCCGAGACACTGGCGGGCCTGTGCGGGCTGGGTGATCTGGTGCTGACCTGCTCATCGCCGCAATCGCGCAATATGAGTTTTGGTCTGGCGCTCGGACAAGGCCGCGCCGCCGGGGATATCCTGGCCGAACGCAATGCCGTCACCGAGGGGGTCGCTACCGCCCCGGCCATGGCCGCGCTGGCTGAACGTCACGGCGTCGAGATGCCGATCTGCACGGCCGTGCATTCCATATTGTCAGGGCAAGCAACGGTCGGCGAAGCCATGACCGCGCTACAGTCACGCCCCTTCAGAGGAGAATAGAATGCCGCTATTTTTGATCAATGCCCGTGACAAGGCCGGGTCGGCCGCGCTTCGGCAGGCCACCCGCGCGGCGCATCTTGACTATGCCCGCGCCTCTATGGACAGGATCACAGCGGGTGGGCCGGTGCTGGCCGAAGATGGCGAGGCGATGATCGGGTCTACGTTTCTCATCCGGTTTGACACGCTGGATGAAGCCAAGGCCTGGGCTGCGGCGGACCCCTATGCCAAAGCGGGCCTGTTCGAAACGGTCGAAGTGATCGAGTATAAATGGCTGCTCGGGGATGTGCCTGAAGCGGGATAAAAGTCCGGTTTGAGGCGGGTTTTGGGTGCTCCCGGCATCCAAGCAGACTTTGTACGCAAGTGTGATATGTAGCTATTTTTGGAGCATCGGGATGGCAGGCCAACCAAGCGAGTTCGTCGGCAGTATTCCAGCTCACTATGATCGAGGACTTGGACCCGTCATATTCGAAGACTATGCGCTCGATATAGCTCGCCGAGCCGCCTCTCTAGCGCCTTCGGATGTCCTGGAACTGGCGGCCGGAACGGGTCTGGTCAGTCGCCATTTGAGGGATCAAATTCCGCCAGCAGCCAACCTGCTCGTCACTGACCTCAATTTGCCGATGCTGGACGTCGCACGCACAAAATTTTCCAAGGGAGAGCGCATTTCGTTTGAGCAAGCAGACGCGATGAACCTGGCATATCCGGATAACAGTTTTGACACGGTCATTTGTCAGTTCGGCGTTATGTTTTTCCCGGACAAGGTCGCGTCGTTTCGGGAAGCACGGCGCGTTTTGCGGCCTGGTGGAACCTATGTTTTCAATGTTTGGGGCAGGCTCGAAGACAATGCTTTCGCGAATATCACGCAGCACGTGTCAGATACGGCGTTTCCAGATGACCCACCCGGCTTCTACCGCGTACCATTCTCCTATGCGGATGCCGAAAAAGTCGGGCAGGACCTGAGGGCCGCCGGTTTTCAGTCAGTGGAAACCGTCCCGATTGAGCTGACGAAAGAACTCCATGACGTAAGGGCTTTTGCAGAAGGTATTGTGTACGGAAACCCCTTGATCGACGAGATCAACAATCGAAACACTATTCGTCCTGAAAATTTCATGGATACAATCGAACAGCGCTTCCGCGAAGCCTGGCCAGGCAACCCACCGGCAATGACAATGAAGGCAGCCGTTTTTCTTGCCTCATAGCAACGACAGACGAAACCCGGCCTGATATTGCCTGTCCTTGATCCAGGGGAGAAGCTATCAGAGGTTTGCTTCTGGCGTTTTTTGCCACTCCCATGTGGTGACCTGACGCCAGCTGGCGCAAAAGACGCCTATAACAGTTCGGCGTCCGTCATCACTTCGACAAGTGCCGGGCCCTTATGCTCGATGGCCTTGGCGAGCGCCTCATCAAGCTGATCGCGCGTTTTGACCAATTCGCCCATGCCGCCGCAGGAACGTGCAAAGCCAGCGAAGCTCGGATTGACGAGATCGGTTTGCCAGACATCGAATTCGGCCGATTTCTGTTCCTTGGTGATTTTGCCAAGCTCTGAATTGTTCATCAGGACATGGGTGATGTTCATGCCGTACTTGACCGCCGTGGTGAACTCCATCGCATATTGGCCAAAGCCGCCATCACCAGAGACCGAGATCACCTTGCGGTCTTTATAAGGACCGTCTTCCTGCGTCGCGGCCCATGCGCCCATCGCCGCCGGGAAGCCAAACCCTATGGAACCGAGATAGCCCGACATCAGGACGCGCTGCTTGCCAGTGGGCTCAAAATAGCGCCCGAAGGAATAGGTATTGTTGCCGACATCAACCGGCAGAATGGCATCCTCTGGCGCATGGCGCGTCAGGGCCTCAAACAGGGCGGCCGCCGCGACCCCCTTGCCGCGATCTTCAAGCACGCGCTTTGCCTTTTCTTCGCGCCACATGCGCCAGCGTTCTGTGATCTCGCCGCGCTGGTCCACGGCTTTCCCTGTTTCGAGGTCCAGCGCCGCGAGCAGCAAGCCAGCGGTCACCGCGACATCGCCCATCACCGGCACGGTCACAGGATGGCGCTTGGCAAGCCGCATCGGGTCGGTATCGACCTGAATGGTCGGCGCGCCCTCATAGATGCCGGTGTGGTCCGAAAAGCTCGCACCGAAGACCAGCAGAAGATCCGCCTCATTCATGAACCAGCTGGCAATCGGCGTGCCTGAGCGGCCCATCACGCCAGCAGCCAGAGGGTGGCTGTCGCCAATCTGGCCCTTGGCCTTGAAGGTGGTGGCGATGGGCGCGCCGAGGTGTTCAGCCAGCGCCGTGACCTGCTCCATGCCGGACAATGCGCCATAGCCGACAATGATCATCGGGCGTTTGGCACCGCGCAGCAGCTTGGCGGCCTCATCAACGGCAGAGGGCGGCGGGCCGACCTGCAGATTGGCCATGCGGCCAGCCGGGCCTTGCGCCTTGGCGCTGTCGCTGGCGGGCTGGGGCTGGACATTGTCCGGGAAGACGAGATGGCCGACGCCGCGCTTCAGGGTCGCGGTCTTGATCGCCTGCGTCATCAGCTGAGCATGGTCAGAGCTTGGATGCACGGTCTGGGAAAACTCGGCGACCGCCTCAAAGGCGGCCTCAAGGTCAATGTCCTGAAAGGCGTGTACGCCGATCACCTGTTCCTGAACCTGCCCTGTTAAAGCAAGCGCTGGCGCGCCATCGACCTTGGCATCCCAGAGGCCGGTCAGGAGATTGGTCGCACCCGGGCCGGCAATGGTCAGCGCCGCAGCTGGCTTGCCGGTCAGCTTGCCATAGGCGGAAATGGCAAAGGCGGCCGCGCCTTCATGCCGGATACCGTAATAGTTGAGCTTACCCGCCTCGGCCTGAACCCGCAGGGCATCGGCGAGGCCAAGATTAGAATGCCCGACCATGCCGAAGACGGAGGTGACGTCCCAGTTGACCATGGTCTCGGCCATGACATCGGCGACCGTTCGTTCACGTGTCGGCTGGGCGGGTACGGCGATGTAGATGCCGTCATCACGGGCCTCGACCTCGAACATGTCCTGACCGCTATCTTCATGGCCGCCGGGCGGCTTGCCGGTCAGCGGATCGAAGTCCCAGCCATGCCACGGGCAGCGCAGCCAGCATTTGTCATCAATGCCCTTCTCGATGGAGCCTTCACCGAGTGGGCCGCCCTGATGCGGACAGCGATTGTCCATGGCTGCCCATTGGCCATCGAAATGTACCAGCGCCATGGATTGCGTGCCCGCTGTGACCGATTTGACCCGGCCTTCAATGATCTCGTCCAGTTCGGCCACCTTGTGCCAAACCACGTCCACGTCCGTCTTCGCCATATCGCTCCCCTTCTCACATTTCGCCTATGCCCTAACTGAAGCATGGACAGGGCGCATCTCACAAGCAATCATAAAAACGTCAGCGCTTGTGATTGGCCGGCGAGCATCAGGACCGATAGGCAGGGCATAAAGGGAGCTAGGGGAAATTCATGAAAAAGACAGCCATTGCAAAATGGGACGAGCTGAAAGACCGCCAACCGGAATACGCACTTGTCAGCGAGGTCGATCTTGTTGTCGTGCGGTTCGATGACGAGGTTTCGGTTTTCTATGGCCGCTGCCTGCACCGCGGCGCGCTGATGGCGGATGGTCATGTCGATGACAATGACAACCTGATCTGCGGTGTGCACAATTGGGATTACCGGCTCGATACCGGTGTGTCCGAATATGAAAATTCGGAAAAACTGCCGAAATTTGAAAGCTGGATTGAAGACGGCGATGTCCTGGTCGATGCCGATGAGATTGCCGCCTGGGCCAAGGACAATCCGCAGCCTTATGACCGCGATCAGTATCTCGGCCTGTATCAGGACCCAAGCCATGCCCCGCATGAAGAACCACACAACAAGCTGATCCAGCAATATGCCCGCGATGGCCTCAGCAAGGTCGGTCATCACGGCGTCGTCGACGCGATGGGGGTGCCTGGTGACCAGCTTCCGAAATGGGACAATATTCAGATCCTGACGGCACAGTTACAGAAGTTTCCACTGCTTGATGATGAGCCGGTCGAGACCGCAACCGTGATCGGGCCAAATGCACAGAAGCCGCTCAAGCTGGATATTCCGCTCTTTGTGTCAGACATGAGTTTTGGGGCACTTTCCGAGACCGCGAAAGTGGCGCTGGCACGCGGCGCGGAGCTGGCCGGAACCGGTATCTGCTCTGGCGAAGGCGGCATGTTGCCAGAAGAACAGAGCGCCAATAGCCGGTATTTCTATGAATTGGCCTCGGCCCGGTTCGGATTCTCATGGGACAAGTTGGACAAGGTGCAAGCCTTTCACTTCAAGGGCGGTCAGGGCGCCAAGACCGGCACGGGCGGCCACCTGCCCGGCAACAAGGTCAAAGGCAAGATTGCCGAGGTGCGCGGCCTTGAAGAAGGCACGTCCGCCATCTCGCCGCCGCGCTTTCCGGACTGGACCGACTGCGCACAGGTGAAAGACTTTGCCGATGAAGTGCGCGACCGAACCGGCGGTATTCCGATCGGCTACAAACTATCGGCGCAGCATATCGAGAGGGATATTGATGCAGCGCTTGAGGTTGGCGTTGACTATATCATCCTTGATGGACGCGGCGGCGGCACGGGCGCAGCCCCGATCATCTTCCGGGACAATATTTCCGTGCCGACCATTCCGGCGCTGGCGCGCGCCCGGCGACATCTTGATAAGAGCGGTCGCGGCGATGTCTCACTGATCATCACCGGCGGCCTGCGCAAGCCTGCCGATTTCGTCAAAGCGATGTGTATGGGGGCCGACGCCATCGCAGTTTCCAACGCAGCGATGCAGGCGATTGGCTGTATCGCGATGCGGGCCTGTCACACCAATAATTGCCCGGTCGGGATCGCGACGCAGAAGCCGAACCTCGTCGCGCGCCTTCTGGTCGAGCCGTCAGCAGAGCGGCTGAAGAACTTTTTCGAGGCTTCAACAGAGTTGATGAAAGTCATGGCCCGTGCTTGCGGCCATCACAGCTTGTCTGACTTCAATCAAGATGATCTCACGACCTTCAGCCGCGAGATGTCCGATCTCTCAGGTGTCGCCTATGCCGGGGTCGGTGCATGAGTGAGAGCCTCGCCAACACGATCGTCATGATGCTCGGCCTATATGCGGCAGTCGGCGTCCTGGTCGCACTGGTCTATGTCTTCGGCGGTGCTGGAAAGATTGATCCGGCAGCCAAGGGCAAGGGCTTGCCGCTGCAAGCACGGCTGTTGATCGTGCCTGGCGTGATCGGTCTCTGGCCACTGATGTTGTCCAAGCTCCTCCGCCAGAAGGAGCCGCCGGTCTCATGAAGCGTTCGCACCGCAAAACGCATCTTCTGATGTGGCTTGTCCTCGGCCTGGTCATGATTGCCGTACTGTTGCTTGCCGTGCTGCATCGCCCGGCAGAGCCGGTGAATGAAGCCCTGCCCGATCTCCTGATCGAGGAGGCGCGCTGATGTCGCATGACTATAAGGCCGTGCAGTGGACGCCGTTCAAGAAACGGTTCGATCTCTGGATGCTTGGCGGAATCACGCTGTATCTCGTCCTTTTTGTCGTCCTGACCGAAGTGAACCAGCCGCCGGGCGAAAGCATCCATCCGGTACAGGCCGTGATCCGGGCCACGGGCACGCTCGCTTTCCTCCTGCTCACCTTTATTCTGTGTATTGGTCCGCTGGCGCGTCTGACAGACCGCTTTAAGCCCTTCCTCTACAATCGTCGCCATCTCGGCGTGGCGACCTTCCTGATCGCGCTTGTTCATGGCGGCCTCGTGCTGATGTGGTATCATGGCTTCTCTAACGAGCTGAACCCGCTGGTCTCGGTCTTCGTGTCCAACCCGCGCTATGACAGCCTGTCTGGTTTTCCGTTTGAGAGCCTCGGCTTTGTCGCCCTGATCATCATGTTCCTGATGGCGGCGACCAGCCATGATTTCTGGAATGCCAATCTGGGGCCGGGTCTGTGGAAGGCCCTGCATATGGGTGTCTATGTCGCCTATACCCTTTTGGTAGCGCATATCGCGCTCGGCGCGATCCAGTTCGAGAAGCACCCGCTTTATGTCGCCCTGCTATGTGCCGGGTCTGTCATTGTGATCGGGCTTCATGTCGTGACCGGGTTGGCCAGCCTCAAGCCGCCCGGCCGAACGGAAGCTGACGGATGGTTGAAAGTCGCAAGACTGTGCGAGATGGAAGACAGCCGCGCCAAAATCGTCAAGCCGAAATCCGGACAGGCGATTGCCGTGTTTAGGGACCGCGAGAAAATCTATGCGGTCTCGAATGTCTGCCGCCATCAAGGTGGACCGCTCGGCGAAGGCAAGATTGTCGAGGGGGCGATCACCTGCCCCTGGCATGGCTTCCAGTATCAGATGCAGGATGGTCGCTCGCCTGCGCCATTCACTGAAATGATCGCGACCTATGCAACACGGATCGTGGATGGGTTTGTCTATGTGAACCCTGACCCGAATGCGCCTGGCACCGCGCAGGCCCCCAGCCTGATCGAGGAGACCTTATGAGCAAGGATGATTTCTTTATTGGCTGGGCGGACACGCCGAAGACGGACCGGCGCTTCTTTATGGGCGCGGGTCTCGCCCTTATGGGCGGCACGGCTGTTGGAGCTGGTGTACTGGCGGCGAACCAACGCGGTGTCGGCAAAGGCAGCTGGGCCATGGGCGAGGTGCGCGAATGGACTGGCATTGCGACGGCGCAGCCCTATGCCATGCTGCGCACCGCTGATCTCGATGGGGTGCCAAAGACCGTGCTGCTCGGCTGTCAGGGCAAGTGCGGCGTCTCAGCCCGCATTGGCGCGCTCGACGGGCAAGTGGTTAGCGTTAAGGGATCGCTGATCCAGCGCGGACCGCACGCGATGATCGCAGTTGTTGATGGCATGGACTGGATTGCGCCGACCGAGGCGCGACCTGTATCCAACCTTGCCTTTCCGGATGTCGAACCGCTTGGCGAAGTGACATTGAAAGGTGAGATTCTCGACACCAAATGCTGGTTTGGCGCGATGCGACCCTCAGAGGGCAAGGTACACAAATCCTGCGCGGCGCTGTGTATTCGCGGCGGCCTGCCACCGGCCTTCTATGTCAAGGACATCAAGGACCAGAAAGCGCTAATGATCATGACCGATGGCGGCGCTGGGCACGGTCATGACCTGCTGCCCTTTGTGGCTGATCCGGTCGAGATCACCGCTGAGGTTCAGCGCCGCGGCGATCTTCTGTTTCTGGATGGTCCTGTGAGCGGTATCAGGCGCTTATAGTTGGGGTGACATCGCCCCAGACAATGAAGTGCGGGTTGTCATAGCCGCGTTCGGTCTTGCCATAAAGGAAAGGTGATCCGTCAAGATTGGTCACCCGCGCACCTGCAGCGGCAGCCACGGCATGGCCGGCCGCCGTGTCCCATTCCATGGTCCGGCCATGGCGCGGATAAAGATCAGCCTCGCCAGCAGCGATCAGGCAGAATTTGAGCGATGACCCTGCTGAAATAATGTCGGCGATGCGCTGGGTTTCGAGGAAATGATTGGTCTCCTCGCTGCGATGCGACTTTGAAGCAATTGCGGTCAGTCCCACCTCAGGCGCGCCGCGAATGGCGAGCTTTCGCCGTGCATCAGGGGCGGGCACGTCGCCGCCGGGCTTGGCCTCTGCTTGCCAGGCTTCGAACCGGTTATCTGCGACAAAAAGACGGTCCAGCGCGGGGGCATAGACCACGCCCATGACCGGGACGCCGTTCTCGATAATGCCGATATTGACGGTAAACTCGCCGCGCTTGTTGATAAATTCCTTGGTGCCATCAAGCGGATCAACCAGTGCGAACCTCGCGCCATGATCGGGGATATTGCCCGCAGCAACCTGTTCTTCAGCGATCACCGGCAGGTCTGGGGCAGCTTTCGCGAGCGCCGCGAGGATCAGCGCCTCAGCCTTCTCGTCAGCCTCGGTCACTGGCGAGCTGTCATCCTTGCTATCGACATCAAAGTCAGTGGCATAGACCTGCATGATCAAGGCCCCGGCATCGAGAGCAATTTTCGCCAATATGTCGCCTGTCAGGCTCATGCATTATCTCCGTACATTCAGGATCAGCGGTCGCGGTAGCGGCCCAAGGCGCTCGCGGCAAGTCCGCTTTGTCGCAGGACCTAGTTTTTCAGCTGGGTGAGCAGGTTTTCGGCAAGGTGCTGGCTGTAGCCATGCTCAATCGGCGCGCGCATCAATAGCAGCCGGTTCCAGAGTGGCCCAAGCAGGATATCGACGGCGGCATCGACATCATAGTCACGCCGGACGATCTTCTTGGTAGCGATCTCTGCGAGGATCAGGCGCAGCGGCGTGCGGACATTTTCCTTCTGCCAGGTCTTCCAGGCCTCGCCTGCCGCCGGATCATCGCAGCCCGCCAGCATCGCCCCGCGCAGGACCGCATGGCCCGAGCCCGTGCGGATAGCGGTTTCCAGCGGCGCAATAAGGTCAGCAATGCGCTCGACCGGATCGCGGCCATTGTCCCTTGGTGCGGGCAGGGTCGATAGGCCTGCCTCGACACACATCGTGCCAATCGCAGGCCACCAGCGGTAGATCGTCTGCTTGGACGCCTTTGCCCGTTTGGCAACGCTATCGACACTGAACTTGCGCCAACCGGATTCGGCCAACTCTGTTCGGGTTGCATCAAGGATAGCAGCGCGCGAATCTTTGCTTCGGCGCGGCCCCTGTTTTCGTTTTGTAGCTGTTTCAGTCATGACGTCCGGTCTTATGCAATTCCTTCGCCAAAGCGTTAACATGGAACGCATCGTTTGTCTTTTTGGGTTGCGTCCTGCCTATACGGCGATATTTGGTGCAAGTTTGGCAGCTTGAGAGAGACGCATGCACAGTCCGGACGACTTGAAAGAAGGTTATCGCAGATTTCGCGCAGGTGCCTACAAAACCCAGGTGGAGCACTATCGCGAGCTCGGCGAGGGTCAGAACCCGGACATCATGATCGTGGCCTGCGCTGATAGCCGGGCAGAACCGGCGGAAATCTTCGATGCAGCGCCGGGCCAGCTTTTCATTATGCGCAATGTCGGCAATCTGGTGCCGCCGTTTGATGATTCCGGCGGCTTGCACGGCGTCAGCGCCGCTGTGGAATTTGCGGTCACGGCCCTGAAGGTAAAGCATATTGTGGTCATGGGGCATGGCGGCTGCGGCGGTGTTTCGGCCTGCCTGTCAGCGGCTGATAACAAGCCGGTTGGGCGCTTCATCGCGCCCTGGGTCGAACTGCTCGACGAGACACGCGACCGGGTACTGGAAAGAAAGCCGGATGATCCGCAAACCGAGCTGGAGCATGCCGCAATAGGGACATCAATCCAGAATCTGATGAGTTTCCCCTTTGTTGAAGCGGCAGTCTCGGCTGGAGAGCTGGAGCTACACGGCGCCTGGTTTGCCATTGCGCTTGGGGAGCTGCATTGGCGCGACAATCAGACCGGCACCTTCGATCAGGTCTAGCAGGACGGGCAAGCACGGCTATAAGCCTGCGAGAAGTCTAACACTTAGCCAGCTGGGGACATGGTCTTGGACGTTGCCATCGCGACATTGCTGTCTCCGATCATCCTGTTCTTTGCGCTTGGTATGGGCGCGGCACTGTTGCGCTCGCAAATGTCAGTACCCGAAGCCTTCGCCAAGGGCCTTGCCATCTATCTTATGATGGCAATCGGCCTGAAGGGCGGGGTCGAGATGTCGAAAAACCCGCTGACACTTGATGTGATAATGATCCTGCTGGCGGGCGTGCTGCTGTCATTTCTGTTGCCGCTAATTGCCTATATCTTCCTGCGCCTGACCAGCAAGCTCAGCCAGACCGATGCAGCGGCGACAGCGGCGCATTATGGCTCAATCTCAATCGTAACCTTCGTCGCCGCAACTGAAGCGGTGAAACTGTCGGGCCTCGACAGTTCCGGCCATATGGTTGCGGTCGCTGCGCTGATGGAAACACCCGCAATTATCACAGCACTCATTCTTGCCCATCGCGGCCAGAAGAGGAAAGAAGAGCCGGTGGCCGGGTCCGAGCGCGGCGAGCTTGTCCGCGAGGTGGCGCTGAACGCGTCTATTGTGGTGCTTGTCGGTGCACTGATCATTGGCTGGATCGGCGGCGAAGAGGGCACAGAACGGGTCTCGCCATTCTTTGTGGACCTGTTTCAGGGTGTGCTTTGCCTGTTCCTGCTGGATATGGGTCTGTCGGCCGGGCGTGGTCTGCGTCAGGGCTGGCGCAGACTGACCCCTGCTACAGTCGGCTTTGGCATCTATATGCCGCTTGTTTCCGCCGTGCTGACGGCCGCGCTCGGCCTTGTGCTCGGCGCAGGTCCAGGCGATCTCGCCCTGTTGATCACGCTTGCCGCCTCGGCTTCCTACATTGCAGTCCCGGCAGCGATGCGCCTTGCTTTGCCAAAGGCAAATCCCTCAGTCTATCTGACCCTGTCGCTCGGTGTGACATTCCCATTCAATGTCACCATCGGCATTCCGATCTATATCTTCCTTGCAACGCTGGTGACGGGTTAGGAGACTGCAATTATGGAAGTGCACGCCAGAAAACGTATTGAGCTGATCATCGAGAAAATGGCCCATAAACGCGCCTGCCGGGTTCTCGAAGCGGTTGGCATGACCGGCTATACCGTGGTTCCCGCGATGGCGGGTTTTGGCGGCGGCAATCGCTGGAACAGGGAAACAGATCTGTCGGCCAGCCGCGATATGGTGGTGATTATCTCAATTGGCGATGAGCACCGGGTCAATGAGGCGCTAGATCAGATCGCCGATATTCTCGGCGACCATATCGGCGTTGTCAGCGTCTCAAACGTAAGCGTGCTGCGGCCCGACCGCTTCTAGCTGGTTGACCAGACCGCATAGCTGGCCGAGGCCACCATCAGACTGGCGGCGCCAATATTGAACGCGCGGGCAAATCCGGGATCGGAAAAGCGCCGTGCCATGGCATCAGCAAGCCAGGCATAGACCATAAGCCCGAACATTTCCGTCACTGTAACGGTCGCCATAATGATCAGGGCCTGCTGGACCATAGCCTGATCGGCATTGATGTAGGATGGCAGCAACAGGCCGAAGAATACAAGCGCGTTCGGGTTTGCCAGCTGCAGGCCCATACCGCTGGCAAACAGACGGGTCCGGCTTGGCACAGTATCGCCGGGCTGGCGCAGGTCCCGGGTGCCGGACCGTACAAGCTGGACCGCAAGCCAGAGAATGAAGGCAATGCCTGCAAGCTTGAGCACAAAAAGAGCTGTCGGATAGGCTGCCGCCAATGAAGCCGCACCGCCCGCCGCGAGGCTAATCCAGACCAGATTTGCGGTCGATACGCCAAGCGCTGGCAGGGTTGCTGCCTTGACGCCATGTTTCAGGCTAGAGGAGACAACCAGCATAACGGCTGGCCCGGGCGTCAAGCCGCCCGACAGAAACAGAACAATCAGCGCAACCCAGACCGAAAGGTCCATATCACTAGGTCTCTGTGCCGCCCCGCTCGACCGCTTGAGCAATCAATTCGCGGGCGCGCTCGACCCCGGCCCAGCCTTCAACATTGCTCCACTTGCCTTTTTCCAGGTCCTTATAGTGGGTGAAGAAGTGGGTAATCTTCTCAATCAGGATATCAGGCATATCGTGATAGGTCGCGATCTTGTCGTAATAGGCCGTCAGCTTGGGATGCGGCACGGCGAGAATTTTCTCGTCCGGTCCCTTGTCATCGGTCATCATCAGCACACCGATCGGGCGAGAGCGCACCACACTACCCGGCACCAATGGGCGATTGCCAATCACCATGACGTCGATCGGATCGCCATCAAGGCTCATCGTGTGCGGAACGAAGCCGTAATTACAGGGATAGCGCATCTCCGTATAAAGATAACGATCCACGAACATCGCTCCCGACGCCTTGTCGATCTCGTATTTGATCGGGTCGCCGCCGAGCGGTACCTCGACGATTACATTGATATCATCAGGCGGGTTGTTGCCTTGCGAAATTTTGGTGATGTCCATGGGAGGAAATCCTTGTCGTTCAGTGTCTTTGCGGGGCCGTGCCGTATTGTTGTGAACAGGTCAAGCGGTCATTCCTACTTGGCGATGCACGCCGTGAGTGCTTTAGTTGAAGATGATTATTTTGTGGAGTGCGACCTAATATGGATAGCAAGTCTTTTCTAGCTGCGACCGGTATTCTGGCACTGGCCATGAGTGGCAGCGCAATTGCGCAGCAGGCACCATCTGCCACCGATCAAATTCTCGCCTGTCAGAGCATTGCTGACGCCGGCGAAAAACTCGCCTGTTTCGAAGCCGCAGCAGAAGCCATGGCGGTTGAGCAGGCAGCGCCACCTGCGGTGACACAGACGCCCGCTGAATCGACCATCGCAGCAACCCCTGCGCCGACACCAACCCAGACAATTGCGGCCACATCTGCGCCGGTTGCAACAGCCACAGCAGAGCCGGAGCGCCGCCGCATACTGCCTTCATGGATCCCGACCGTTACGATAGGTCGCTCCGATGACAAGGAACCTGAGCCAAGCACTATCGAAGTCTCAGTCACCCGTATCCAGCGCAACAAGATCAACCGCCACTTTTTCACGACATCTGACGGGCATGTCTGGGAGCAGATAACCCCTGAAACCATTCGCGGTCCTGAAAGCCTTCCGGCCGAAGCGACACTTAGACGGATGCTCAGTGGTTCGATCCGACTGGGTTTCCCAGGCACCAACCGCTCCTATCCTGTCGTCCGGATTGAATAGGACTAGTCTACCAGACTATAATTGAAACTGATCGAAATGCGAGGTTCGCCGGATTTGCTCGGCATGACCTCATGGCGCAGCCAGCTTTCCCACATCAGAATGTCGCCTGCCTCTGGTTCAACATAGACAAAGCGCCGGGCTCCTTCTGGCGCATCTTTCTCGACTTGCGGCGCCGCCATCATCAGCGGCAGGCGCGGGTCTTCCAGCTTGAGCGCCCCTGCCCCTTCTGGCATCGCGATATAGCAGGTTCCCGAGATTACGCTGCCAGGATGGATGTGCCCGGAATGGCTACCCCCCTCGCCGAGAATGTTGATCCATAAGCTGTCACAGACCAGGCGCGCATCGCCGAGATGCCAATGCAGGGCCTTGGCCAATCGTACAGCCTCCTGGTCGAGGGTTTTGACCAATTCTGCAAAAGCCGGGGCGCGGGACCGCAAATCATCAAGCGATGCATATGATGTATAGCCGGGATAGCCTTCGTTTTCACACCATTGGTGCCCGGCACTGTCGCCCTCCTCAACCATCCAGCAGGCCGCTTCTAGGTCGCTGAGCAAGGGGCCATTAGGCAGGGCGCCGGTCTGGATGAGGGTCGGGAACAACTGTGTCTGGGCCATGGGGCATGGGCATTAAGCGGGAATGACCGGGCTGGCAAACCGAAGAGCTCCCATTTCTGTCTCGCGCCAAGCGCCTTGCTGTCATCGGAGGATGAAGCTCACCTTCAAACCGTCTCCACCTCTTTCGAGGCTTTAACCTGACGGGCCTTTTTCTCAGCGCGGGGTTTGGGCAGGAGGCGGAAGCGTGTTTGGCACCAGGCGAAGCCGACGCCGACATCCAACAAGGCATCTGAGCGTCCACAGGGGCACATGAACGGCATGACGCCCCAGACGCGATAGGTCTCGCCCTGCACCAATGGCACCGGGTCGCCCGTCACATGATTGGGCGCAGCGTTCACGCACAACACCAGATCGCCTGAACCGACATCATAGCTCATGGGTGGGAGTTTAGCATGAAGAGGGCTGTGGGCCGATTGGCCTGACTTCAGCTTCTTCAAGCAGAAGCCCTCCGGGCTGTGATTTCCTATTTTTGGTCCAGTGGACCAAAAATTTCGCCTTCGGCGAACCGGAAATCACATCTGCATGGTCCAGCCTTCAACGCCCATGGCAGCCTGCCGGATCGCTTCCGACATGGTTGGGTGGGCATGGCAGGTACGGGCAACATCTTCAGAGGCAGCGCCAAATTCCATCGCGACGCAAATCTCGCCGATCAGTTCACCAACGCCAACGCCGATCATATGTGCGCCGAGAATACGGTCGCTGCCTTCCTCGGCAAGGATCTTCACAAAACCATCGGTTTCATGATTGGTGCGTGCGCGGGAATTCGCCATGAAGGGAAATTTGCCCTTCTTGTATTTGATGCCTGCTTCTTTCAGCTGGTCTTCGGTTTGACCAACGGTGGCGATTTCAGGCTTGGTGTAAACTACACCCGGGACCAGATTATAGTCGACGTGACCTGCTTTGCCGGCGATCAGCTCGGCAACGGCGGCGCCATCATCCTCGGCCTTGTGCGCCAGCATCGGACCGTGAATACAGTCGCCGATCGCCCAGATGCCAGGCGCGACTTTGAAATGGTCAGTGGTTTCGATCACACCGCGTTTGTCGGTCTTGCCACCGACATTTTCGAGGCCGAGGCCTTCTGTATAAGGGCGGCGCCCGACCGCAACGATGACGATATCAGCATCGAGGGTCTCAGCGTCGCCGCCCGTCGCAGGTTCGGCAGTGAGTTTCAGCTTGGTCTTGAGCTTTTCAACGCCGGTGACTTTGGTGCCAAGCTTGAAAGTGAGGCCCTGTTTCTTGAAGATTTTATGGGCTTCTTTTGCAACCTCGCTATCAGTGCCAGGTAGGATACGGTCGAGATATTCGATGACCGTCACCTCTGCTCCCAAGCGCGACCAGACCTGACCCATTTCCAGGCCAATGACGCCGGCTCCAATCAGAACGAGTTTTTTCGGGATCTCTTTTAGCGACAGCGCGCCGGTGTTGGAGACAATGCGTTCCTCGTCAATCTCGATACCGGGTAGGGTGCTGGGCTCAGACCCTGTCGCGATGACAATGTTCTTGGCAGTGAGCGTCTGTGTCTTGCCGTCCTTGCCCGTGACCTCGACCTGACCAGGACCGGCAATGCGGCCCTTGCCCTGAATGTGATCGACCTTGTTCTTCTTCAGCAAATAAGCGACACCTTGCGTCAGGCCTTTTACCGCATCAGCTTTCTGGGCCATCATCTGGGTGAGATCGACCTCAAGCTTACCGGTCTTGATGCCCATACTGGCAAAATCATTTTGCGCCGCAGCGAAATATTCGGAGGCATGCAGCAACGCCTTTGAAGGGATACAGCCAACGTTGAGGCAGGTGCCGCCCAGCGTATCCTCCTTTTCAATACAGGCTGTCTTTAGCCCCAATTGTCCGGCGCGGATCGCGCAATTGTATCCTCCGGGGCCGCCGCCAATAATGACGACGTCATAGGTCTCTGCCATGGAATATCTTGCCTGTTTGAATTGCCGCTTGAATGTCGCCGGAACCTAAGCATCCGGGCGCTGAAATCAATGCGTCATTCGGGGTTGGCCCGGCGAAACGTCAGGATAAGGGCAGAAAGCGCCAGACCTGCGAAGCCATAAATCAGCTCGTCGAGCCAGAGTTCCTGCTGCGCGCCCTGCTGGGCCATCAACCCGCCTAAAGCTGCCAGCACAAGCGACCCGACTACCCCGATTATCCCGCCGCCTTTGACCCGGCTAGCGGCCAACAGCCCGCCGAGCATGAGCAGAAGGGCTCCTGTAATTCGAATGGCGCTGGTCGGTGGTTCAAACAGGGCGCTCATGACATCACCGCCGCTTTGCATATACAGCAATACCGCTTGTACCGCGCCATAAGCAAGCCAAGTGCCCAGCGCGAGCAAGGCTCAGCCTGCGAGCTCCCTTAATGTCATCGTTATCCTCCGGCGCTCTTAACAAAGCGCAGGTTTGACCCGCGGGCAAGGGCGGACACTAGGCCGAAAGCGCCAATTGTTGCTTTCTGTATTCTGCACCGCGCGCTGCAGTCATGGCCAGAAACAGGCAGGTAAAACTGGCCAGGATAACCGCATCAGCCAGCCATAGGTCTATCGCACCGCGCCCGCCAAGCATTGCCATGGCCTGCACAAATAGAAGACTCATCGAAAGTCCGGCCAGCCAGGAGCCGCCCTTGACCTCGGTCAGCGCTGAAAGCCCGGCGGTAAACGCCGCCAGGAAAGCCAGGGTTCGCAGCGAATAATCCGGGTCGAACAAAAGGGTCAGCGCATAATCCACACCGCCGCCGGTGAAGAACCTGTAGACGATCACCCCAAACTGCCAGGTTACCGCCGCACTCAGCAAACCAAGACCAAATCCGATTAGTCGATAGACATTCATGACGCACTCCAATTGCGGTCGTTGCTGGAGTTTAGGCGGCGCGCATAACCAGCCTGTAAAACCGGTCGATCAAATTTGATCTATCTTGCCTGACGCTGGCGTTTGGCCATCATCTTGCGCCCTTCGGCGGCAAAATGCGCGCGCTGACGGGCAATCGCGGCGGGGACCGGCATTGCCCGTACGGGTCGTTTGGGCTGGTCTGGTTTGGCTGGAACATACACAACTTGCATGTCCGGATCGGCGATCATGACCTTTTCGGCGGCAGGTTTTTCCAGCTTCGGCTTGCGCTTGCGCAAGACCCATACGGCCAATGCTAACAGTGTGGCAGCCGCTGCCGCGCCTGCGACAGCCCCCTCGCCAGCACTCGGATCGCGCCACCAGCCAGATTCGAAGTCGACCAGAAACGCGCAGGGAAAGCCGGAAATACAGGCCATAGCATACCAGCTAAAGCTGCCATGCTGACGCCGGGTTAGCGATAATGCCGCAGCATAGAAGCAAAAAGCAGCGAGAAAATACGGCGCACCATAGGCAATCCCGAGCTCACGCCAATTGATCCCGGCAAGCCCATTCAGCGGGTCCTGCTCGAACATCATGCCCGCAAACATCATCAGGCTGGGCCAGCGGATCGCGGTCATTGCGCCAAAGGCAAACGCAATTGCGAAACAAATTATTAGGATCGCGATAAGGTGTCTGGCCATATACTCCAGCTACCACATGGGAATTGACGCGCGATGAACGCGAAGGAGCGGATTCAACATGTATAAGCTGAAAACACCGCAAGCGCCGCTGGCGCTGACGACCGCAGGACTGATCCCGTATTTTGCCTGCGCCGGGATTATGCTGGTCAATCAAGATGATGTGATCCAGCTGAACTCGGTTGCTGTCTGGCTGATGACCTATTCGGCCCTCATTCTCAGTTTTCTTGGCGGTATCCGCTGGGGGGTTGAGATGGCGCAGCGCGACAAGCCGCGCTTTATCGAGCTTGGCGGCGCGGTGATTGCGCCGCTGGCGGCCTGGGGTTTGGTGATGGCATTCTTCACACAGGGCGCAAAACCACTCTGGTTTATCCTTATGGCAGCGGCAATCGCGCTGTTCTGGTTCTGGGATTTTGCCTCCTCCCGCCTGCCCGGCTGGTATCAGAAGCTGCGCATCTGGCCAACCCTTGGCGCCGTGCTGAGCCTCGGTGTCGCCTATTACCTACTCGGCCAGACCCAAAGTCTTTGATTTCGGCAGGGTGACACCTGCAGCGCGGAAACTGATCAGCGCCAGTATGACCGACACTGCAAAATTCCACCCGGCCATGGACAGGCCAAGAAAGACCCAGGGCGCGTCCTCGCAGGAGGCCGTCGCCTGGCGCTCGTCGATCCCACCAAGATCAATGTTCATGACATCAACCGCGCCGCCGACACAGCCGGTCGGCGCTGGCCAGAAGTCCCATTCGACGCCGGCATGATAGCCCGCCACAACTGCGCCGGTCAGGAAAACCAGTCCGAGCATGACGTTGACTGCGGTCAGGAAGCGCGGATTCTGTCGGATCCGCCACAGAACAAGAGCTGTCACCGTCATTGCGGCAATCGCCCAATAGACCTCACGCTGGCGCAAGCAGAGCTGGCACGGCAGCAGATAGGCAAACCGCTCAAACGCATGCGCAGCCCCCAGCATGACCAGCGATGCGATCAGAGCAAGTGCTGGCCAATGCCAAGTTTTCAGAAGCGGATCAAAGCGTTTCATCACCGGTCACTCTAGTCGCGATTGCTGGCAAGACTTAGGCAAGCGAGAACGTCTGTCCATGCGTCACCGGCGCACGGGTGAAGCGCTAGATCAGGGAGCGGAGATAGGTCACGATCCAGGTCGATCCCGTGGCCAGCATCGCGACCCAGGCTGATCCCAAGATACCGCCGAGAATGACCAGAATGCCATCGCGGGCCATCAGGCCAAAGGCAACGATGGCAACCGCTATGCCAGGCACCGTATTGGTCATCGGCAGCGGCACCAGGATTGAGGCGCAAAACACTGTCAGCAACAGCGCGACAACACGTTCCAGCCTCTTGCCCGTCAGGAAGGTCAGGCGCGGATGGGAAATGCGCTCCAGCCAGCCAAACCACTTGCGGCCAAAGCCGGAGGTCCGCGTCAGACCCGCCTTGTCGATCATGCGAGCCCCGAATTTTTCCGGCATCCACGGCTCTTCACGCCCCGCCAGCATTTGCAGGGTCAGCGCCATCATTGGCAGCGAGACGACCTGTGGCACGCCATAGAGAAACGGAATGGCGCAGGGCAGCGCGAGGATAAACAGCATGGCCCCAAAGGCGCGCTCATCGAGACGGTCTAGAATGGCATGCAGCGACAATCCCTCTTCGGGCGCCTCAGCGGCCATGGCTTCAAGCGATTGCAGAAAGGTGCGCGGGGGCTGGGTCTCTGTCATTCCTCCCGTTAGCCGGGATTTGATCGATGGAAAACCCCAATTGACGGCAAGGCAGCCCTGCGGCAGAGAAGCGGACCTGCCCGACCAGCCTCCCTGGCGGAATTGGTAGACGCGACGGATTCAAAATCCGTTTCTGGCAACAGAGTGCCGGTTCGAGTCCGGCGGGAGGCACCAAGTCTGGACCGCAGGGACCAAGGCAAGGCTCTAGCTACACTAAAAAATATTCTTGTGCTGATCTTCGATCAGGTCATGGACCTGATTTGTATAGCGGCATCAGGGCTTGGCGATCTCGATACTGATCGGAGCATGATCAGAGGGTTTCCAGCCGCCACGCCAGGCGAGATGGATCTTGTAGCTGTTCATGTCGGTCAGTGCAGTCGCAGCATCCGTTGTCCAGATATGGTCAAGGCGGCGACCCTTGTTCGCAGCAGCCCAGTCCCTGGCACGGTAGCTCCACCACGAGTAGAGCCGCTGGTCATCATCGTGAATGTGGCGGGCAAGATCGGTAAAGCCGCCTTTTTTTCGGGCTTTTTCCAGACCCTCAGTTTCAACCGGCGTGTGTGAGACAATCTTGAGCAGCTGTTTGTGCGACCAGACATCCTGCTCATGTGGTGCGATATTGAGGTCGCCCACGAGTATACGCGGCGCGCCTGTCTTGGCGAGCTTGCCATAGTGTTTACCGAGCCGACCCACGAAATCGAGCTTATGCTCGAATTTCGGGTTTGCGTCCGGATCCGGCACATCACCGCCTGCCGGCAAATAGATATTGTGCAACTCGAGCCCGGCGACATTGACGGCATTGACGCGGGCATGGCCCTCGCGGCAGAGCGGCGGCGTTTCGATATGGTCCAGAGGATGCTTGGAGGCAATCGCAACGCCGTGATGACCGCCGCGCTGGCCGAACACATTCAGGTGTTCCAGTCCCATATCCTTGAAGGCTTTTTCCGGAAACTCGGCCGTCTGGCACTTGATCTCCTGAAAGCAGATCACATCCGGGTTTTCCGCCGCGACAAACGCCTCGATATTGGGCAGGCGCAGCCGAACCGAGTTGATGTTCCAGCTGACAATCTTCAGGTGTTTCTTGCTCATGACCCGACTTAGGCATCCGCATAAACCGGGTCAATACAAGTGCTTAGTCTGTCGCCTCAATCGGTGTGAATTTCAGCTTTGAGGCTTGCAGCACGACCTTGCCGATATCATCGGTGTCAGCTTCGATACGAACTGGCACCGTGGAGCCATTCGGCATGGGTGCAAGCCACATGCGCAGCGGTCCTGAAATCCCGGACAGTGTGTCCTTGTTCGACTCGCCTTCCTTATAGCCTGCAACCTTGTCCATTGTGACATGGCACTCATAGGCCTCGCCCTTCCAGGCATCAGACTTCACGGTTTTCTTGCCGTGATTTTCGAGGATAAGATGGGTCAGCTGGCGGCCATCAAAGATTTTCAGCGGCCCGCCGCAAGGGTCAGCGCCTTCGGCGCGGGGTTCCAGCGCGAAACTGATCAGCGCCGTGATCGGGTCATTTGCATCAAGCACCTGCATGGCTGTCGCTGGCGGTTCGCCAAGATTACCAAAGGCAGGATCAGCAACCATCTCGAAATCATTGCCGAGATATTTCAGGTCAACGCGGCGGTTTTTCTTACCGTCATTGTTTTGCGAAACATAGGCATAGGTCTTCAGCCCGTCCGGCGTGGTATAGCCGCTAGCTGCGAGTTGCATGTCATAATTGACCAGGATGTCAGCCAGCCCGGTTGTCTTGACCTTGGACCGCATAGAGTAATTTTCAGCATTCATATCGACGACAAAATTGGCCTTGCCGGTGATCGGAATGAACAGGATCCAGGCGCTGGCCTTGATCTGGTATTCCATGCGCATCGGCTGACCCGCTTCGATTTCAGCAAGGAAATTGCTATCTGCACGGGCGGTATCGGCGCCTGAGAGCCCGACCATTGCGAGCGGTGCGAGGGCGGCGAAAGCGAGCAGTTTTTTCATCTCTGTCATCTCCTGACATAAGTGATCACGAGCGTTCTAATATCAGTGCATGGCAAAAGCCAAGCTGAACAGGGATGCCTTGCTGTGGTCGCAATTAATTCACTGTCATGCCACAAGCTTGGGCGCGTTGGTAAGAGTGATGAAGCCGGTTGACGGCGCTCGGCTGGGGGCGTAATAGCCGCGCTTCGGATTTTCAATAGAACTCTAGTTAAAGCGAGTGACCCATGTCCCGCGTCTGCGAACTTACTGGCACCGGCCCAATTGTCGGAAACAATGTCAGCCATTCCAAGGTCCACACCAAGCGCCGGTTCTTGCCGAACCTGGTCAATGTTTCCCTCCATTCGGAAACAATGGGTGAAAAATATTCCATGCGGATCGCAGCAAAAGCGCTGCGCACTGTAGATAAGCTGGGCGGCCTTGATGCCTATCTGGCCAAAGCGAAAGACGAGGTGCTTTCCGCAAAGGCACTGAAAATCAAGAAGAATATCGCCAAGCGCCAGGCTGAAGCCTAGGCCCTTACGTGTTTTCGAGTTACAAGCGCGCTCCAGACGGAGCGCGTTTTTGTTTGTGCGGTTTTCAGGCCTGCCGAACTGACCGTATGCCTGTCGCAAAGCGGCAGGAGAGACTGAAATGAGACACGTGATCGTCGGCATGATCGGGTTGGGCCTGGCGGCATGCACCCAGGTGACCAGCCCGGATGCCACTATAGGTGCAGACCTTCCGGTCGCCGCCACGGTCTTCTCCAGCGGCACGGTCTATACAGAGGCCGGACTGAATACTGTCGACACTGTCGCTGTCGGCGGCGATGCGAAAATCGTCTGGACCGGCTCGATCGATGACCTCAATCAATATGTTCAGGTCGATGACGCGGAATTCATCTGGCTGAATAATGCCTTCATGTATCCGGGCTTTGTCGATAGCCATGCGCATCTGCTGGGGATCGGCGAGCGTGAGTTGACGCTGGATCTGACCGGCACCGCTTCCGTGGCCGAACTGGTCACACGTGTCGAGGTTGAGCTTGAAGGTATGGCGCCCGGCCAGGTCTTGTTCGGTCGCGGCTGGATCGAAACCGGCTGGCCAGAAGGCCGAATGCCGCTCGCCTCCGATCTTGATCCTGTCAGTCTGAACAATCCGGTCATTCTGACCCGCTCTGATGGCCATGCGCTGGTTGCCAATAGCGCAGCCCTCACCGCCGCACGGATTACCAGCGACACGGCAGATGTCGAAGGCGGCAAGATCGAACGCAGCGCAGATGGCAAGGCGACAGGTATCCTGATCGACAATGCCATGGGGCAGGTAATGAGCCTTGTTTCCGCGCCCAGTGAGACACAGATTATCGAGGCTTACCGGGTAGGTGCGGCCGAGTATGCGTCGCGCGGCTGGACCGGGGTCCACAATATGAGCGTGTCACCGGCGCATGTCACGCTACTCGAAGATCTCGATATGGCGGGACATCTTCCGCTTCGATTGCACAACGCATTTGATGCGGAAGGCTTCGATCTTGCCGAGCGACGGATTGGCGAGACGGATACAATCACCAATCGCGCGGTGAAGCTTTATATGGATGGCGCGCTCGGATCACGCGGCGCGCTGTTGATCGCGCCCTACACTGACCGTCCGGGCACAAGCGGGCTGGCACTGACCGAGCCAGACACGCTGCGAAACTATATGGCCCGAGCCGATCAGGGGAATGTTCAGCTTGCTATTCATGCCATTGGTGATCTTGCCAATCGGCGGATCCTTGATGCCTTCGAGGCCGGGCAATTCAGCCCGGACAATCGCTGGCGCATTGAACATACGCAGATCCTGCATCCGGATGATATTGTCCGGGTTGGTGCCCTCGGCCTGGTGGCCTCGATGCAGCCCAGCCATGCCATCGGTGATCTGAAATTCGCCCCGGCGCGGCTTGGCATCAATCGGCTGCGCGGGGCTTATGCCTGGCAGAGCCTGCTGGACACTGGTGCGGTAATTATTGGTGGATCGGATGCACCGGTTGAAGTCGGCACGCCGCAAATCGAGTTCTATGCAGCTATTGCCCGCAAGGACCTGGAAGGCTTCAGCGCCGAGGGCTGGCACCCGGAAGAGGCGCTCAGCCGCGAGCAGGCACTGACCCTGTTCACTTCAGCGCCCGCCTATTCGGCGTTCATGGAGAATGATCTCGGCTCGATAGAGGTCGGCAAGATTGCCGATTTCACCGTCTTCGATCGCGACCTGATGACGGTGCCGGAAGCCGAAATACTAGATGCGGAAGTGATGATGACGGTTGTGCAGGGAGAGGTGGTTTATCAGGCTGACTAGTCGCCTTGAAGGTGCAGGCTGATATTGCGCACAGTATCAACCCAGTAGGCGTCCTGATTGGCCGCAAGATAGGCCAGCAGCTCTTCATGAGCTTCGCTCGACACCGCGATGTATTCGGCGCCGATGCCATGGAATGTAAATGTGCCAAAGCCGCCAGAGGCTCGGATTTGCTCGGCCATGGCGATCAGGTCCTCGCCGCTATGGCCGTCGACAACAAAGCTCTGCAAGGCATAGGGATCAAGTGTTGCAAGATCGAGTTTGCCGGGCGTGTTATCGACTGACCGCGCGGAGATCACGAGTGGCTGCAGGGCCTCCACAAAGCTTTCCCCCCCAGCGCTCATATCACCGCACGTATAGGCAAAAGTGCGAACGCTCTGTCCATCGACCAGATTGAGGACCGTGTTTGTGACGGTCAATTCCTTGACCATCCGCTCGACCGAGTAATTTGCCAGGTCGCGGTCGGGCGTGACCCAGGTCCGGTCGGCAAATGCGGGCGGGCCGATACAGGGATGGTAGAGCGTGTGATTGCCAAGCTCGTGGCCATTCTCGGCGGCTGCCCGCCATGCCTTGGTGCGCTCAGTAAAGCCTGGATAATCGATGGTCAGGTAGAATGTGCCTTTCAATCCATGCGCATCCAGCGCCGGAATAGCAGTTTCGATCTGACTGACCAGGCTGTCATCATAGGTCAGCGCGATGGCCGCCTGTTTGCCGTCGGGCCATGAAACATCGGGCGCCTGGGCCTGCGAGCACGCGGCTGACAGGAGAAAGGCCAATCCAGCGATAGAAGTGGCCACATTTGGCCGCTGCGGTTTGAATATGGGCATGCTGGCCTCCTTGATCGGTTTGAAACTTATGCAGGTTGAGGTTTATCTTGCGTGAACCGCCTGACATTTCCCCAATGTCACGCTTGGCGCGGGCTGAGAGTGTGATACGTCCCCATTTGAGTGTTTTAGACGAGACCGAAATATGACCGTGATGAGCGATAATGATGTCCTGGAGGGCATGGTACCGACCGAGAAGATCAAGGTGCGCGAGACCTTTGGCCTTGACACGGATATGGTCGTACACGGGTTCAAGACTCGCACGGAATATGTGCCGCAACTCGACCCCAGCTATCGGTTCGATCCGCAGACCACGCTGGCCATTCTGGCAGGGTTTGAGCACAATCGGCGAGTGATGATCCAGGGCTATCATGGCACCGGGAAATCAACCCATATCGAACAGGTTGCCGCGCGCCTGAACTGGCCAATGATCCGGGTCAATCTGGACAGTCATGTCAGCCGGATTGATATGGTCGGCAAGGATGCGATTGTCCTCAAAGACGGTGCGCAAATCACCGAATTTCGCGAGGGTATTCTACCCTGGTCGCTGCAACGGCCCGTGGCTATCGCATTTGACGAATATGATGCTGGCCGCCCGGATGTGATGTTCGTTATCCAGCGCGTGCTGGAAAGCTCTGGCAAGCTGACCCTGCTCGATCAGAACCGGGTGATTGAGCCAAACCCTTACTTCCGCCTGTTCGCCACGACAAATACGGTCGGTCTCGGTGATACGACAGGGCTCTATCATGGCACGCAACAGCTCAATCAGGGTCAGATGGACCGCTGGAGCATTGTCACCACTCTGAACTATCTTGAGCACGATGCCGAGGTCGAGATCATCGCAACCAAGGAAACCGGTGTTGATGAAGACACGCTCGCCAAAATGGTGACGCTGGCTGACCTGACCCGAAACGCCTTCATGAACGGCGACCTCTCAACCGTGATGAGCCCGAGAACCGTGATCACTTGGGCGGAGAATTTCGCCATCTTTGGCGATCTCGGTCATGCTTTCCGCATGACATTCCTGAACAAGTGCGATGAGCTTGAACGCCCGCTGGTGGCCGAAATGTATCAGCGCTGCTTCGCAGAAGAACTGCCTGAAAGCGCTCTGATGATGAAAGTCGGTTAGGCTCTGTAATTCCACAGCGCCGATTTGCGCCCGCGCTTAACCGATATTTCACTGCGCTGTGCGATGTCGCGACATGCTTGAATTTACCGAATTTGTTGCCGCCATCCTCACCACCAAGGCGCCGATGATAATCGCCGCTTTCGCTGCAATCACTGTCATTGCCTGGCTAAAGTCAGGAAGCGAAGCGCTGCAATGGGACGGATCGCTCAAGCGCAGCGGCGCCGTCAACCTCGCAATGATCGTCTTCAATGCGGTCACGATGTTCCTGCCAATCCTCGCCGCCGGGTTCCTGCTCAGCCTGTTGCAGGGCTTGCCGCATATGCCGAGAAGTTTCTGGGATGACACGCCTTGGCTGGTTCGCGCGCTGGTCGCCCTGATCTCGTTTGATCTTGCCAATTACACAATGCACCGCCTGGCCCATGCCAATCGCTGGATCTGGCCACTACATGCGGTACACCATTCAGACACTGACCTGCACTTCCTGTCGGCCAATCGCGCACATATCCTTGAATGGGTGCTGTTAATTCCAACCGCTTCAGCCGTGGCATATTTCTGCGGGTTGTCGCTCGGTGATGTCGCGCTGCTGGGTGTGCTGCGCGAGGCGCATCAATATTACGTCCATTCCAAGCTGGACTGGTCACATGGGCCGCTGCGGCATGTGATTGCCAGCCCGCGTTTTCATCGCTGGCATCATGTCGACCGCGCCGACGCCTATGACAAGAATTTCGCTCTATTCTTTCCAGCCATCGATCTTGCTTTCGGGACGTATTATGTACCCGGCCCAGCGAAGGACTTGCCAACTGGATTTCAGGACAATCCCGGCGAAAATCTGAGCAAGCTGCTGGCCTATCCGTTCACCGAATGGGGCAAGATGGCACGCCAAATCGCGCGCAAACCGCTTATTGGTCAGCGCCCGCAGGCCTGATGCCCCTAAGTCATGTCGATTGCGGTGTGATGGCAGCTTCGCAAAGCGTCGTCAGCGCGCTAAGTCAAGGACATGTCGAAGACCGAAGACGCCCCTTATGAACTGTTCAAGCTGGCGCTGACCGCGACGACGCGGGCCATGGCGCAGAGCCGCGATGTTGAGCTGTCTTATTCTGGTGATGGCCCACGCGCCGAGGCTGAGCGCATTGTTCTGCCGCCGCCGCCGCGTGATCTGTCACCGGTACTGGCGGCGCGAGCACGCGGCGACGCCGACGCGGCCGCGCTTCATCTCGCCCATCATGATGCTGAGGCACACGCCAGGACCCGTCCTAAAACAGAGCTTGGGCGACAAGTCTATGAGGCAGCCGAACGCGCCCGTGTCGAAAGTATCGGCGCAAGAGCAATGCCCGGAACGGCCAACAATCTCGATGCGGCATTGGCTTTGCGCTGTGAGCGGGCGGGCTACTACCGGATGGAGGACCGGCAGGACGCGCCGCTCGCCCCGGCGGTTGAGTTTCTATTGCGAGAGCGCCTGACGGGGCGGGCACTGCCGAAAGCGGCTGAAGGCATCGCCGCCCTGTGGCGCGACGAGGTCAATGCGCGAGGTGAGGATACCCTGGATCGACTGGTCGAGCAGCTACACGATCAGGAAGCCTTCGCGAAAACGATCCAGGACCTGATCCGCGACCTGACCAAAGGCGATGAGGTCGGTGACGAAGAGGGCAAGGAAGACGACTCTTCGGAAGAGGAATCCGAACAGGACGACCAGTCCAGCCAGTCCGACGATGGCGAAACCTCAGAAGAGCAGGACGGCTCAACCACAGCTGAATTGGAAGCTGGCGACACGGACGATATGGAAGGCGAGGAAACCAATGTTGCGGTTGATGCTGACGCCGACATGGACGCCGATGAGGATGCCGACGACAATGATGATGGCTCCAAGCCTCTGCGACCAAACTTTCGCGACGGCGATGATCGCCAGGATTTCACCTATAAGCCGTTCACCACAGCCAATGATGAGATCGCGCAAGCCGCCGACCTTTGCGACACAGAAGAATTGGCGCGGCTGCGGGCCTATCTCGACCATCAGCTGGAAGGCCTGCAGGGCGCGGTCGCCAAACTCGCCAATAAGCTGCAACGCCGCTTGATGGCGCAGCAGAACCGCTCCTGGTCGTTTGATCTTGAAGAAGGCGTACTCGATACTGCCCGCCTGACCCGGGTCATCACTGATCCGACAGCACCGCTGAGCTTCAAGCAGGAAGATGACAGCAATTTCCGCGACACGGTTGTGACGCTGCTGCTCGACAATTCCGGCTCGATGCGCGGGCGCCCGATCATGGTCGCAGCGCTGTGCGCCGATATTCTGGCCCGGACGCTGGAACGGTGCGGCGTCAAGGTCGAGATTCTCGGTTTCACAACCAAAGCCTGGAAGGGCGGCCTGTCGCGCGAGGACTGGGTCAAGGCGGGTAAGCCAGCTGGCCCGGGGCGCCTAAATGACCTGCGCCATATCATCTACAAATCCGCGGATGCGCCGTGGCGAAGGGCGCGCAAGAATCTCGGCCTGATGATGCGCGAAGGCCTGCTGAAAGAGAATATCGATGGCGAGGCGTTACTCTGGGCGCATGACCGCCTGCTCGCCCGCCCCGAGCAACGCAAGATCATGATGGTCATCTCCGATGGCGCGCCAGTGGATGACTCAACGCTGTCGGTCAATGTCGGTAACTATCTCGAACGTCATTTGCGACAGGTGATTGCCGAACTTGAAGGCCGCAGCCCTGTCGAATTGATCGCCATTGGTATCGGCCATGATGTCACGCGCTATTACAAGAAGGCCGTCACGATTGTTGATGCTGAACAGCTCGGTGGGGCGATGACCGAACAGCTGGCCAGCCTGTTCGACGAGAATGGCGAGGCCCCAAAGCCTGAAGCCATGGCAGTGCCACCGCTGACGCGCAAGACTGTGCGCCCCGGCGGCGCGGTCTCTGGTGCAGGTGCAGGCACACCGCGCTATGGCGGTCCAAAAGTCGGGCTGGGGCGCGATGTAAAGCGCAGCAAGCCATAATCGCCAGAAACCTGTCATCATCTTGCCCTATGGCTGAGGCTGATAGGTGGAGATTATCCCGGAGACCCCGAATGCGCGTTCTGGCCCTGACCTGTTTGAGCCTCTCCCTTGCCGGATGCGCAGCGCCGGATGTGCTGCCCGATTCTGACACATCTAGCCCGGCGTGGCAGTTCGAGCTGGTCGCAGATGGACTACGCGCCCAGTCCTGCCCGGAGGGTATAGCATTTGAGCGCGCGTCGTCGATTGAGATCAAAGCCGAACCTGTCAGCAAGGGCGTTGCGCGACCTGACTCGTTTTCCGGCCTGAACTTTACTGGCGCCTGGCATCTGACCAGCCAGAACCGGGGATTTGCTGGCCTGTCCGGCCTTGTCCGGTTGCGGTCAGGTTCTCTGCTAGCGGTAAGCGATGCCGGTATCTGGACCTGGATCGGCATAGATCCCGATACCGGAACACCGGATGGCTTTGGCGCTTTGGCCGATCTTCGGGACTCAAACGGCGAAGCGTTTGACGCCAAGATCGATAGCGACGCTGAAGGCCTCGATTTCCGCGACGGTCTCGCGCTTGTCAGTTTCGAGCATGATCATCGCATCTCCGCCTATGACCTTGAAGGATGCGGCGCGGCGGCGCGGGAAGTCATCACTGTGCGATTACCGCAAACAGTTGCCGGTCAGCCGCTGTCAGCCAATCGCGGCGCTGAAGCGCTGGCGCTCAAGGAAGATGGCACACTGCAGGTTGGCTTCGAAACGCGGCGAGGAAAAGGCTCGCCAGTGACCAGCGTATTGAGTGATGGCGCGCTCGATCAGCTCGAAATCGTCGAGCAGCCTTTCCTCTATACCCTGACGGGAATGGACCAGAAGGGGAGCCTGTCGACCCAGGTCCTGCGCTCTTATGATCCGATCCGCGGCGCAAGGGTGATCCTGCGTGTCCATGAGGGCGAAGACTTGATCGCTGAAGCAAATCTCAAGGGCGACTTGCCAGTGGACAATTTCGAAGGCGTGGCGATTGGCACAGCGCCAAATGGCCAAACACGTGTCTGGTTAATCTCGGACAATAATTTCAGCGCTGAACAACGCACGCTCCTGTTCGCATTCGATCTGGACTAGAGCGGTTCAGGCATTGAGTGAATCGGAAGGGATTCCGTTTTCCGGCGAAT